>DAOVJB010000031.1 GCA_030673425.1 Elusimicrobiota bacterium
CATTACAATACCTGTGTAAAGACAGAGCGCTTCATTTCGTGTTATATGATATTTTGAATTTTTTATTAATAGATATATCAACTCAGACGTAGATGAAGCCTGATGGTCAATGAGATTATAGTCACCAAACTTAACACTGTCAATATGATGATCGATATTAATCACAATTCCAATATGTCTTAAATCAATGATATTTCCTGTCCTTTCTATATTGCTAGTATCTAAAAAAAATCCTACATCAAATCTCCTTCTGAGGTCTTTTATCTCTTTTATATTCTTGATCCCCGGCAGAAAATTGTATAAGGGAGGGATAGGGTCTCTATTTGCTACAAAGACTTTCTTGCCTATTCTCTTCAAGAACAAGGCCAGAGCCAACTGTGCACTTACACAATCGCCATCAGGTTTTACGTGTCCGCCAATAAAAAAATTGTTATTCTTATCTATTATAGCTAATATCTTCTTTATACAAGAGAGTCTTTTCACTTAATCTCCCCTTTTTTCGCTTTTAAGCTCGTTTAATAAGTTAAATATACGGGAAGCTTTCTTGACGGTCTCATCATAACGAAAGTGTATATCAGGTGTATATCTTAATTTAATCCTTCTTCCTATTTCCCTTCTTATAAACGGTTTGGCTTTATCAAGTACCTGCATAGACTTTTGCATAGACTTATCATCCCCATAAATACTAACAAAAACCTTGGCATGCTGCAGGTCAGGAGATATCTCTGCCTTTGTCACCGTAACAAAACCAATCTTTGGGTCTTTAATTTCCTGTTGGATAATCTTGCTTACTTCCTCTTGAAGTAAGCGATTCACCCTTTCAGTACGTTTATAAGATGCCATTTCTACTTCCCCGTTAAAAAATATTTCATATTAAATCATATCGATAGAATAATCCAGAAGTGTTATTGATTTATTCTTCTGGATTGAAGCTATAATCTTATTAAATAGGCCATCTATATATTTTTTGCTGTTACTGACACAGGTTATGCCAATGTCAGCTCGCTGCCACATGTCGAGCTTATCAACTTCAGCAATCGAAACATTAAAATTTAATCTTATCTTATCCTTTAAGCTCTTGACAACCTGTCTTTTATTTTTAAGAGATCGGCTACCCGGAATATATAGCTGGATGAAACAAATTCCAACAATCATAAAAACCTGCTAATTAAATTTGGTTTAATTTGCGCTGGATTCTTTGTAGGGTATATACTTCAATGATATCGCCTTTCTTAATATCATTAAAATTTTCCAGACAAATACCGCATTCATAGTTAACACTAACTTCTTTAACGTCTTCTTTAAATCGCCTAAGGGATGCAATTTTGCCTTCATAAATAATTACATTATCCCTGGTAATCCTCGCATTAGCATTACGCATAATTTTGCCTTCAGTAATAAACGAACCGGCTATAATTCCACCCTTAGGAACCTTAAATACCTCTCTCACTTCTGCTCTTCCAGCATTCACTTCCTTATAGTCCGGTTCTAACAATCCTTCCAGCGCCTGCTTTACTGCTGAGACAACGTCATAAATAACTCTATATATATGGATATCAACTCCTTCTTTATCCGCTAAACGTTTAGCACTAAGCTCAGGACGTATATTAAAACCAATAATGACCGCATTAGAAGCAGATGCTAAAATTACGTCATTCTCATTAATTCCTCCAACCCCGCTATGTATAACATTCAGTTCTATTTCGGGATTGCTCAGCTTTTCCAAAGCGTCTTTTAATGCCTCTATAGAACCCTGTACATCTGCTTTAATAATAATTTTAAGTTCTTTAAGTTTTCCTTTAATTATTTCCTCATGCAGTTCTTCTAAAGTAATGCGTCGAATCTTTTTTAGCTGTTCCTCTTTTTTAATCTGTTCACGTACAGTGACGACATGGCGCGCTTTAGTTTCATCCTTAACCACCTTGAATTTATCTCCCGCATGAGGAAGTCCAAATAAGCCCAATATCTCTACCGGTGTGGAAGGACCCGCTTCATTTATCCTTACGCTATTATCATCAAACATAGCTCTAACCTTCCCGTAAGTCGAGCCTGAAATAAATACATCAGAGGTTTTTAATGTTCCTTTCTGCACCAGGAGTGTTGCTATGCGTCCTCTTTTTTTATCAAGTTTTGCTTCTACGACCACGCCTGAAGCTTTTCCTTCAATGGATGCTTTTAATTCCATCATTTCAGCCTGCAGCAAAATCATTTCCAGTAAAGCATCTAAGCCCATTTTCTTTAATGCTGAGACCCCAACACAAATAGTCTTCCCACCCCAGTCTTCAGGAACTAAATTATACTTGTTTAATTCCTGTTTGACCCGCTGGACATCTGCTTGTGGCAGGTCAATTTTATTTATTACAACAATAATTGGAACTCCGGCTGCCCTGGCATGGTCTATCGCTTCCACAGTCTGAGGTTTTATACCATCATCAGCCGCTACAACCAATATAACTATATCCGTAATCTGAGCTCCTCGAGCCCGCATGGCAGTAAAAGCCTCGTGACCAGGGGTATCTAAAAATACTATCTCTCCCTTTTCTGTTTTTACTTTATATGCTCCAATATGCTGTGTAATATTACCAGCTTCTGTTGCAGTAACATTGGTTTCTCTTATAGCATCTAAAAGGGTGGTTTTACCATGGTCCACATGTCCCATGATAGTTACAACAGGGGAACGTGGAACAAGCTCATATGACTCCTCTTTTTCAGCTATCAGCTCCTCTCCGTATAGAGGAACGATCTCAATATCAAATCCATATTCATTGGCTACCAAAACTGCCGTATCTGTGTCCAGTCTTTGGTTGATAGTAGCCATTATGCCTAACTTCATCAATGTTTTAATAAGTTCGTTTGCTTTGGTCTTTAGTTTCCCAGCTAATTCACCAACAGTTACGGCCTCACTTATTTTTATTTTTTCTTTAGCAGGAGGTTTTTCTTCAACAATCTTCTTTACTTCGGGAAGAACCTCAGAAGGCTTTTCTTCAGCTAAAATTTTTATTTCTTCAATCTCCTCTTCTCTCTCTTGAGGAGGTATCTCAAGTACTCGAGTTGTAGTTAATATTTCTTTTTTAACTGTTTTTCTCGGCTTCCTTTTTACCTTTGCCCTGAGAACTCTTTTCTTCTTTGGTGCTTCTTCCTGTTTTTTTACTTTTTTTATTTCTTTTATTTCTTCGGCTTCTTTTTTCTTTGGTTTTCTTTTTACTACCTTTTTAACTGCAGGCTTTTTCTTTTGGACAGTTTTTTTCCTGGTGACTTTTTTAGTCGTTTTCTTTGCCGGTTCCTTCTTAGCCTTTACCACTACAACCACCTCCCCTTAGTCGCTCATTATCATTTGCTCTATGTTTCTTTATTCTCTATTATATCCATAGCTGCCTGTTTTATTTTCTCTGCTTTTTTGGGCCCTATCCCTGAAACACCTGTCAATTTTTCAATTTCGGCCTGAGCAATATTCTCTAAAGTAGCCAGACCAAGATTTATAAATTCCTGAGCCGTTTTTTCACCTACACCGGGCAATTTTGAAAGTATAATCATATAGTCATTAATCTGTTTTTCTTTTGCCTGGGCTATTTGAGATGCACTTTTAACATCAATATGCCAGCCTGTTAGTTTAACTGCTAATCTGACATTCTGGCCACCTTTACCTATAGCTAAAGAAAGTTTATCATCCGCAACTAAGACATTAGCTTTTTTTGAATCCGCATTAATGGTTACATTGAGAACTTTAGCCGGTGATAAAGCATTAGCGATAAAAACAGAAATGTCATCATTCCATGTTATAATATCTATTCTCTCTCCTCTTAATTCATCAATAATCCCGTGAATACGGGAGCCCTTCACGCCTACACAAGCACCTACAGGGTCCACTTTATCTTTATGCGAGAGGACAGCTATTTTGGAACGCACCCCCGGTTCACGAATCACTTGCTTAATTTCTACAATATGTTCATAAACTTCAGGAACCTCTACCTCAAATAATCTCCTCACCAAGTCCGGATGGGTCCGTGAAACAATAACCTCAGGTCCTTTAGTAGTTCTGGCAACCTCCATAATAAGAACTTTTATTCTTTCACCTACCTGGAATTTTTCAGACCTAACCTGCTCCCTGAAAGGCAAAACCGCTTCTACTTTACCCAAATCAACAATTATCGCTCTTTTAAGGAACCTCTGAACTATACCATTGAGTACTTCTCCTTCTTTCTGTTTGAATTCTTCATACAAATGCGTTCTTTCTGTTTCACGCAAGCGCTGTATAATTACCTGCTTTGCAGTTTGAGCGGCAATGCGTCCAAACTCTTTAGTATCAAAATTTATTTTTACCTGTTCATCAATTTTTACCTTGGGTTTTAATTTTTTCGCGTCTTTAAGAGATATCTCAAAATTTGGGTTATTTACTTCTTCTACAACTTTTTTTATTACATAAGCTTTGATATCTCCTGTCTCGCGGCTAATATTAACCTCTACATTTTGATTACTATGTAAATGTTTGCGAAATGCTGACATTAAAGCCTGTTCAAGCATAGTCACTAACTCTTCTGGTTTAATATCTTTTTCTCTTTCGATCTGTCCCAAGCTTTCTAACAGTTCTTTATTCATTCTGTTTCTCCTCCTCAAGAAAAAAGAGTGGGTGAATCCCACTCTCCTGTTTTATTATACCATAAAGGATAAATAAAACCCAACTGTTTTTTTACTTATCCACCTGTAACGAGGCTGCCTAATTCAAACATCGGCATAAACATAGCAACAACAATCGCCCCGATAACCACACCCATTACCACTATAATTACAGGCTCTATCATTGCCGTTAATCCTCCTATAGCTACATCTACTTCCTGGTCGTAAAAATCAGCGATTTTGGTAAGCATGGTATCCAAAGCACCTGTCTCTTCTCCTACAGTAATCATTTGAATAACCATGGGAGGAAAAACTTTGCTTGCTTTAAGTGGTCCTGAAATTCTTTCCCCTTCTTTGATACTTGTCCTTGCATCAATGATTGCTTCTTCTATAATTTTATTACCGGCGGTCTTTGATGTAGTATCAAGGGCTTCTAATATAGGAACACCGCTTTTTACCAATGTACCAAGTGTTCTGGTAAATTTAGCTACTGCTACTTTACGCAACAGAGTACCAAACATAGGAACCCTAAGTATAAACCTGTCAAATTTTGTCTTTCCTATATCCGTTTTAAGAAATCGGGCGAATAAACCGATAAAAACTATTAAACCTATAATACCAAGAAAAAAGTATGTCTTAGCAAATTCACTCAGACCAATTAAAACCTTAGTCGGAAGCGGTAGCTCAGCGCCGAAACTCTTAAATGCAGTCTTAAAAGCCGGGATAACCACCGTGAGCAAGAAGAGAGTCACACCTCCAGCCACACAGGAAACAACAGCTGGGTAAACCATGGCACCCTTTACTTTCCCTCTTAACCTCTGTGTTGCTTCAAGATAACCTGAGAGCCTGTCTAAAATAATATCTAATACTCCTCCTGCTTCACCTGAGCGGACCATACTTACATATAACTCCGAAAAAGCTTCCGGATGTCTTGCGAGAGCTTCAGCAATTGATAAACCTGATTCCACATCTGTTCTAACATCTGTAACAATCTGTGACATTCTTTTATCTTCAATCTGCTCATTCAGGATAATAAGCCCTTGTACAATAGGAACACCTGCGTTTACCATGGTAGAAAGCTGCCGGCTAAAGGTAACCACGTGTTTTATTTTTACCTTGCCTTTTTTCTTTCCGCCCCGCATAAAGACAGCAAGACTATCAAGCATAGAAGCCTTTTTTTCCGTAACAGCAAGAATAATAAATTTTTGTGCCCGTAATTTATCTATCACGGATTTTCTGTCCTTAGCTTCTATATCCCCTGTAATTACACTCCCTCTAATATTCCTGACCTTGTAATTAAATGTAGACATCCAAAACATCCTTTTACTATTGTTATATTAGTACTACCATTATTATAAAAAGATAATATAACAATTTTTCAATATTTGTCAAGAAAAAACTCTTGTTTTTCACTTACAGATATACAAAAATTCCAACCTTTAACAAAATATTTATATTAAATAGCGGCGGTAGGATTCGAACCTACGACACAGGGATTATGATTCCCTTGCTCTAACCAGCTGAGCTACGCCGCCATTATACTAAAAAACCCAACCAAAAATCATAGAAAGATTACTGAAATCTTCAGCCCAATCATATCCAACCCCAGCATAGAGACTCCATAAGTAAACCTCAACACCGCCTGTATAGTGTATACGGTCATCTAATCCTTCTACCCGGCTTGGCTCAAAATATCCCCCGGCTCTAAAATCCATCTTGCACCAGTCATTAATTCTATAATAATAATTGCCACCCAGATGGTAATCCAGTACATCATCTTCTTTAATCTTATACTCATTAAAACCAAATGCCAGATCCGAACCTATAATACAGGAATCTTTTTGCCCCTTAATTTGATTAACATCTGCATTTATAGACATCTTATCAGAAATCCTGTAGCTAAAACCTGCTCCTAGTCTCTCTGGTAAATTAACATCCCTGAACCATTCTATTGCATTATTATCCAATTCCTCGTTCATTGTCTCATCGAAATCAAAAACTACCGAAGGCTTGAATATCGCTCCGAATGTCAATTTATTAGTCAACCAATACATAATCCCGAAATCAACTGAAGGTTTAGATATCCTCTGATTGTAGTCATAGGAAACAGCAAGGTATTTACACTGGAATATCTCTTCAACTGTATATAGATTGAGCACTGCCCCCAGGGATAATTTGGGGAATAACTGCACCGCCAGGGGAAAAGAGAACGTTGATATATTCATATCCAAAAGCATATCTACATTAAAGGTAAGGCTTGCTACTGTAACACTGTCATCAAAATCGATCACTGCTCTATAAGGTACCGCATACGCTACACCGAAAGCAAAATTACCCTCGGGCTTTATGCTTCTTATAACGGCTCCCGCATACCAGTATTCCAATGGAAAGCCATCTTTTTTCCCGTCATTAGTTAAGTCTGTCTGGTAATTATCAATCCTGTTTCTTGTAAACTTACCGTCAAACGAACGTTCAGAATATACTATTCCGGCAGGATTATATAATATTCCGTTAATATCATCAGAAACACCTATATATGCTCCCCCCATCCCGATTATACGGGTATCTCCCACCGTATAACCTCCATAGCCGTTATAAGAATCCAAGGCAAAACAAGGAGAAACTAATAAAAGATGTATTAATAAAATTAAAAAAGAAAAGTTTATTAATTTTTTCATAACATCCTTTTAAATTAAAAAATTGCGGGGGGTGGATTTGAACCACCGACCTCCGGGTTATGAGCCCGACGAGCTACCAGACTGCTCTACCCCGCGTCGCTTTATTCACTTCGTTCATTTCGCTAAAGGTTTTTTGCACTTTACACTTTTAATTTTTTCAGCCAAAGGTTGATCCGCCTCTGGCGGAAACTTTTAACTTCATAATGCCGGGAGCCGGACTTGAACCGGCACGAGCTTTGAGGCTCAGTGGATTTTAAGTCCACAGCGTCTGCCAATTCCGCCATCCCGGCGAAATAAATACCAATTTAATAACTAAATTACATTTAATACTATACAAAATTCGACTCGTTGTCAACACTTATTTTGTATCTTTTTTGGTCTTTACTGGAATAAATCTATATTCAATTTCCCCGGGAAGAACTAATCCCAACTCTTCACGCGCGGTTTTCTCAACATAAGCATAATTTGTCTTTAACTTATGAATTTCTCTCTGTAGATTGTCATTTTCCCCTCTTACTTGTTTTATCTCTCCTTCAAGAACATTTACATCTTTGTACATAGCCAGTAAGTGCCACCATGTTTTATTCCCGAATAATAAAATAGAAAGAAAAATAACAAGTATAATAAAAAGGATTATATGACCTATGGGTTTCTTCTTCTTTTTCAAGACATGCTCCCTGAACAGGTTTGTCTAATTCAAGATTACTTTAATTTATCAAAAATAGTTTTGCCTGGAAAAACAGCTTTATCCTGCAATTCTTCTTCTATGCGTAAAAGCTGATTATACTTAACGATCCTGTCTGTTCTGGAAGCTGAGCCGGTTTTAATCTGACCGGTAGACATCCCGACAGCCAAATCAGCAATAGTTACATCTTCTGTTTCACCGGAGCGGTGTGAAATTACAGAAGTATACCCTGCCTTCTTAGCCATGTCAATAGTAAGAAGTGTCTCGGTTAATGTGCCTATCTGATTTAACTTAATCAAGATAGAGTTGGCTATACCCTTATCAATTCCCTCTTTTAGACGCTTGGTATTGGTAACAAAAAGGTCATCTCCCACAATCTGGATTTTCTTGCCTAATTCATCAGTCATTAACTTCCAGCCATCCCAGTCATCTTCAGCCAGACCATCCTCTATAGAAACAATAGGATACTTATCAACAATATTCTTATAGAAGTCAACCAAAGTCTTGGTATCTTTGACTTTATCTTCCTTTTCGCCCTCAAGAAGATACTTCCCGTCTTTGTAGAAAGAACTCGAAGCAGGATCCAGGGCAATGAAAATATCCTCACCCGCAGCATACCCGCTCTTTTTTATTGCCTCCATTATTACCTCTAATGCTTCCTCGTTGGAGGAAAGGTCAGGCGCAAATCCCCCTTCATCACCTACTGCCGTATTATATTTTTTACCCTTTAAGACCGACTTTAAGTTATGAAAAACCTCCGCACCCATCCTTAAAGCTTGCTTAAAAGTCTTGGCCCCGCACGGCATCACCATAAATTCCTGCAGGTCAACATTATTATCCGCATGTTGACCACCGTTTATTATATTCATCATAGGAACAGGCAATACATATTCTGTCGTTTTTGTTCCTACAACCTGCATCTGAACTTCCTCTCCTATATATCTATATAAAGGTATCTTTTTTTCTTTTGCAGCTGCCTTGGCACAGGCCAATGAAACACCCAGAATAGCATTGGCCCCCAATTTAGCTTTATTAGGGGTACCGTCAACTTCAATCATGTTCTCGTCAATCTTCTTCTGTTCTGATACATCCATGCCTACTATTGCTGAACTGATAATTTTATTAACATTATCAACTGCCTTGGTCACCCCTTTACCCAAATATCGTTTCTTATCCCCATCCCTCAATTCTACAGCTTCATGTTCACCCGTAGATGCTCCCGAAGGAACCGCCGCCCTTCCCATGATGCCATTATCAAGAATCACATCCACCTCTACGGTAGGATTCCCTCTTGAATCAAGAATCTCTCTGCCTTTTACTTCTTTAACCTTTACCATCTACCTATTACCCTCCTTTAATCTATATTGTTTATTTCTCAAGACGCATCCGCCAGACTATCCAGAAAGCTTCCCAGATAATTTGCTTTTCCATCTTGGACTTGCCGTGTTTGCGCTCTGAAAAAACTATGGGAAACTCTATCAGCTTAAAACCTTTCTTCCATGCCCGGTATTTCATCTCTATCTGAAAAGCATAACCATTAGAATGAATCGAACCTAAATCAATTGCTTCCAATACACTTCTTCTGTATCCATTAAATCCACCTGTAGTGTCCTTTACAGGAAGTCCTGTAACCATGCGTGCGTATATATTAGCATATTTACTCAAAGCTTTCCGTTCACCAGACCAGTTACTGACACCCCCGCCTTTAATATAACGGGAACCTATAATCACATCATATCCCTCATTAAACTTTTCCAAAAATCTCGGCAAACTTTTAGGGTCATGAGAAAAGTCGGCATCCATTTCAATAATATAATCAAACATGGCCTCAAGGGCAATACCAAAACCTACCAGATACGCAGAACCAAGCCCCATCTTCTTCGGACGGTGACAAACATGAACCTCGCTGAATTCATCAGCCAAATCGTCAATAACCTGTCCCGTCCCATCAGGGGAATTATCATCAATAATTAAAACA
>DAOVJB010000007.1 GCA_030673425.1 Elusimicrobiota bacterium
CCTCGTTTTTTTTATGTTTAAAATATATTTAAAAAGTAAAAAGAAAGGAGTAATCTGATGGGTTTTCCTGAAGAAGAGAAAATTCTAACCGCAAGAGAAGCGGCAGATTTACTTAAGGTTACTGTACAGACTATTAAAAATTATATTTATCAGGGTAAGATTAAAGCTTTTAAGACCCCTGGCGGACATCATCGTATTTTAGAGTCAGAGCTTCTGAGTCAGTTAGAAACACTTATGAGAGAAATCCAGCAAGACAAAGTGGCAGGAGAAGGATTTGATGTTCTTCAACAAGTAGATGTCAAAACAAAAGGTGCTCAGTTTGTTGCGGTTAGGGCACTACTTCAAGTACTGGATAAAAGACAACATTTTCCGTGGAATCATTCTAAGAGAGTAGCTGATTATGTTACATCTATGTCTGAAAAAATTGGTCTTTCCTCTGACGAAACAAAGAAAATAGAACTGGCAGCACTATTGCACGATATTGGTAAGATAGAAATCAGTGAAGATATTTTAAATAAGCCAGAAAGCTTAAGTGATGAAGAGTTTAATATAATCAGGCGACATCCGGAAATCGGAGAGAATATTGTAAAGGAAATAGAATCCTTGCAGGAAGCAGGCCCGTTAATCAGATCTCATCATGAAAGGTTTGATGGCAAAGGTTATCCTGCTGGATTAGCAGGAGATAGCATTCCCCTTGGAGGTAGAATAATTGCGGTAGCTGAGATTTTTGACGGTCTTACCTCTAACACCCCGTTTCATTCTCCATTATCTCAACAAGAGGCAATTGATATTCTAAAAAGGTACTCAGGGAAACAACTTGATCCGACATTAGTCCAAACGTTTATTGGGACTATTAGTAAGACCGCTTAAAGTCGTCTATTTCCGTAAAAAACAATAAAACTAAAAAAAACAAAAAAAAGACTTGACAAGATATGCCTATCTATGATAATGTAAGAATTGTCACGTTTTAAGTTATATTTATATTGAAGGTGCGATCATGAACACAGTTGGAGAGAGAACCTCACAACTACTCAGTGTCCAGCCGGATGAGATGGAAGTTTTAGAAACTTACCGTCGCGCCAAAACCCTGAAATTCGCTGATATTAGCATTGCTATCCAGGAAGGTTTAAGGGTGAAACTTTGGCTTACTGAGAAGAAAAGGTGATCATAATTTAATCAAGGATGATAGTATAGAAGAGCATAGATTGATAAGAAAGAATACTAAAACAAAAAGATTCTTCTTATTAAATCTGGGTGTTTATATATTGCTTTAGATTAATCAGGTGTTAATTGACACAAAGGCGTGAGATTAACCAAGCGTTAATTTTGCGCCTTTTTATATTTTACTCCGATGGAGTTAAATCCAAAAAAGAGAGGAGGTGATGAAAATTGATTAAGGTAAAGAGAATGTTACCTTTAAGCTTACTAGTAGTAGCATTTACTTTGGTTATAGGGATTGGAAGCGCGAGTGCTTCATTGGTTGATGCTGTTCTGAATGTTACGGCAGATAATGTCATAGCTATATGGTTGAATGATAGCCCTACAGCTCTGAGTCCTGGAGCAAATGCCGGTAATTGGCAAATAGCAGATACCTATAATATCTCCCTTAACTGGTTGGGATTCAATTACTTGACCTTTCTTGTTAACAATGATGGGTATAACAGTGCACAAAATCCAGCTGGATTGCTGGCCAGTATAAGTCTTGTGGATAGTTCACAGCATTTTGCTGAGACCGGAACAAACACGATACTTAGCACATCGGCTGATTACTGGAGTATCACGCCGGGTCTTGTTGATAGTGTGACACCTACTTCATGGGCATCTAATGATTACGGAACATATGGCGGAGCTACAGATGTCTGGTGGAAAGCAAATGGATACAGTCCTGTTTCAGGTATTGATGGCCAGGCAGAGTGGATATGGACAGCGAATAACTTGGTGACTGGTGGGGATAATCGCGGATTTATTTCAGTTAACATGACACCGGTTCCTGAACCAAGCAGTATGATGCTTTTAGGTTTTGGTCTACTTGGAATGGCTGGTTTTGCGAGAAGGAAGTTTTCTAGTAAGTAGTAAAAGGCCTAAAAAAACTGACTAGTTAGTCTTTTAAGGTAAAAGACAAGAGTACTCTGGGAGTAACTGCTTTTTAAGGAGTTACTCCCAGGGGAAATATTAATAAAGTTATTGAGGTAGTAAGTCATTACGTAGATTACTTACTAACTGAATAACTTGGAGGCGACACTATAAATAAGGGAGATGGTTAAAGTGAAAGAAAGAAAAATTAATTTATTACTTATGCTGTTAGTGATGTTAAGTCTTGTTATAATCAAGACTAACGTAGCAAGAGCATATGTAATAGACGGATACTTATTAGATGATTGGGGCATTGATCTTTCAAAGGCGACTTCCGCAGGACACCTCAATTCTGGTGAAAATTTTCCGTCAGGTGGATTTGATATTGATGCTATAACCGACGATAAGGCTGATTCCAGTAGTGGCTGGCTACATGTTGGGCCTGGTTGGACATACAATAATTACTTTGATGTTGAAGCCATCTATTTTGATAATGACGGGGCAAATGCGTATATTGCAATAATTCAAGGTTTACCTAAAGAAGGAGTGAAAATTCAGGGTAATCCATGGCTTCTTCCGGGTGATATTGCAATAGATGCTGATAATGACATGGGTACAGGAGATTATGGTTTTGAGTACGGCTTGAGTATTTCAGATGGTCAGTTATATTCAGTAAGTAGCTGGAAGAATTCAATTTATCCAAAATATGGGATTGTTTCTGACCCATGGGCAATTAATGTAGGGACTGTAATAAATTCCGTGAATTTTGTCTATAGCGGGAATCAAAACACTCATTATGTGCTGGAGGCAGCGATTCCTCTTGCTTATTTAGGATTAAGTGCAGGGCATGGTGATACTGAACGTAATCTTCGGGTACATTGGACCCAGGAATGTGGAAATGATTATTTAACATTAAATGCTGACGTTAATCCTGTTGTTACTCCGGAACCAGCTAGCCTTATATTATTAGGCAGTGGTCTGTTAGGTTTAATAGGTACTTTCCTTAGAAAAAGATTCCAGGAGGCCAAGAGAATTTTTGATATAATTGCTTCGTTAATAGGAATAGTTATAACATTCCCTTTAATGTTAATTTTAGGTGGTTTGATAAGGCTTGATTCACGCGGTGAGATTTTATATAAACAGACACGTGTTGGTGAGAACAGAAGAGAGAAAAGAAATCGCAGGCTTAATAGTTTATTTAATGGTGTAGAACAGAGAAATACCGAGAGAAGAGAAGAATCATCTTTAGGCAGATTATTTACAATGTATAAACTGAGAACAATGAAAATGGATGCAGAGTCAGGAACCGGTCCTGTATGGGCAACAGAGGATGACCCGCGAGTGACCAGATTAGGTAAATTTTTGAGGAAATTTCATCTTGATGAAATACCGCAATTAATTAATATATTAAGAGGAGAGATGAGTTTAATCGGACCAAGACCAGAAAGGCCCAAAATCATAGATAGTTTTAATGGAGATATCCCGAATTATACCAGGAGACTCAGAGTAAAGCCGGGGATAACTGGACTTGCTCAGGTTAGATACAGATATGACGAATCACTTGATGATGTAAAAAACAAATTAAGGTATGACCTTTTATATATAAGGAAAATGTGCTGGACATGGGATATAAGAGTCATATTTTTGACAATAATAAAAATGCTTACAGGGAAAACAGCAAGATAAAATTGAGCAAGAAAAAGAAAGCGTAGATAATTGTAAACTTACGTAAGTTATACAATAAATAAAGGCAGGAGATTTCCCCTCCTGCCTTTATTTATGTAAATTTTACTTGATAAAGAATTAAAAAAGTTGTAAAATTAAAGTCTAGGTATTAAAATATATTAAGAGGTAATTTTAATGAGTGTGGGAAAGAAGATTAAAACTACTTTTTCAGTATGGGGAGAAAGTATCAGAACGATGAAGCGTTATCCGAAGGTGTTTCTGCCTTTCGGTATAGTTGCTCTTTTTCAAGTTGCTCTTCTGTTTCTTTTATTCTGGGCTCCTCGTTCTCCTATTTCTGTTGTAATGGCTCCGCCTATTAGAAAATTCTGGGGTGAGATGTATCTCCATTACCCCGTTAATTTTTTACTGCTTCCCAAACTTTTTAATTACGGAAATATAGTATTGAGGATTATTCTTGAATCGCTGATGGCAGGTGTTACGGTAGCTATGGTTGTTCAGGCGCTTAAAAAATTTAGTCCCAGGTTCAGGACTAATTGCAAAAAAGGTATTAGGAAGTATATAACTTTAGTAGCAGTATGGGTGATGTTATTTGCGTTAATTACAATTGTTTTCAGAGTTCCTGTATTTTTAATCACAAAATACTATTCTAATTATGTTGGTATTTTCAGGCAGGCGAATTTTCTTCGTGTAGCGGTGTTATCTAGTATATTTATAGCCATTATGATAGAGGCGCTGCTTGCCTATACTGTACCTGCGGTAATGATTGAACATAAAAGAACATTCAAGGCTATCAAGAGAAGTTTTTCTGTAGTAAGAGGTATATCTTTAGAAACATTTCTTTTAGTTTTAATACCCACATTGTTGACTTTAATTCCGGTCTTCTTAAAGTTGAAACTTCCTGCCTTGATAGACCGGTTCTTTCCCGAGGTTACATTATATGTTATAATCTTGGGTATCCTTATATCTTTATTCAGCAACTTTCTGCTTATTATTTCTGTTACAATATTATTTTTGAGGAAAACAGAGACATCAGATGAAGGAGCATCAAAGTGAGAAGGTTTTTAATTTTAATATGCATGCTGTTTTTTATTGTTGGCTGTGGGAATCAGTATCCGGCAGAAAAATTATACTGGAAGGCGAATAAATTCAGTGAACAAATTTTCCGTAATCCTAAAGGAACTCCTTTATCGCAGTATGAAAAAGCCATCTCCCGTTTTGAAAAAATTATCAGGAAATATCCTGATTTAACACAGGCCAAGGAGGCTCAGTTTAAGATAGCCCAGCTTTATGTGGCAAGAGAAGATTTTCCCGGAGCAATAAAGGAGTTTGAAAAAACTATACGTAACTATCCTGATGATATTATGTTGTGTGCAAAGGCACAGTTTGCGATTGGTAATTGCTACCAGCAGCAGGGAGACTGGGATAAGGCTCTTATTGCATACAGGAAAGTTTTTAGTGATTATAAAGATACGCCGTTTGGATTAGAGGTGCCTTTATATATTGCCCGATATTATGAACGTAACGAACAGAATGTCAATGCTCGCAAGGCTTTCCGGGAGGCTATTAAAGAGTACAAGAAAATCATTAAGGAACATCCCAAAAGCCAGGGTGCTTATATTGTTCAGGACTATATTGCATTCTGTTATCTCAGTCTCCAAGACTGGCCTAATGCGATTAAGTCCTTAAATAAATTGATCAATGATTTTCCCAAGACTCCTAAAACTGCCCAGGCTTTGATTACCATGGGAGCACTTTATCAAAACCAACTTAAGCAACCTAAAAGAGCAATCTCGGTTTATCAGAAATTTCTAAAGGATTATCCTAAACATAAACTGGTATATGCAATTCAGAAAAGATTAGATGAACTTAAAAGCAAGTAATGATAGATCTATTTAAGGTATATATAATATGATTAGGAATATTGTTCTAATAATAGGTGCTTACTTTTTTGGTTCCGTTTCTTTTGCGTATTTAGTGGTCAAGTGGAAAAAAGGCGTGGATGTCCGCCAGTTTGGTTCCGGTAACGCTGGTGCTGCTAATGTCAGACGCATATTAGGACGTAAGTACGGGATAATAGTAGCTGTTCTTGATATCATTAAAGGGATTATCCCTGTTATGTTAGGCTTTATTTTAAGGGTGCCAGGATATATGATTATCCTTATAGGGGCAGCTGTAATTGCCGGGCATAACTGGCCTGTTTATCTAAGCTTTAAGGGCGGAAACGGCATGGCTACCCTTATGGGTGTTCTTGTTTATGCAATGCCAGGAGAAACCTTTATTGCTTTTATAGTGGGATTTGTTATCGGCTTGATTGCTCGGAGTCTGAGGATGCCTTCCATAGAAACAGGAGCAATAACAGGTTATTTTCTATTGCCTGCTTTAGCTTATTACTCCAGCCAGCCTGTAAGTATGGTTATCCTTCCCCTTATTTTAGGGCCTCTGCTTGTTCCTTCCCGGATTACCTTTCTTAATAGAAAAAATTAAAAAAAAGACTTGACAAATTTTTTAATTATGTTATACTTATGTTTTACATTACAGAAAATTTAATTTATAGTTATATATTGCAGGTTTTTCAGGTGAGGTCGTAAAAATTGCTTCTGCAGTATGAGGGAGAGCTTTACGCTTTTTTTATTTTTAGGAGGGCCAAATAATGGCTTCTAAAACAGTAAACTTTGCCAAGATTCCTAATATTTTAAAGATATCTGATCTCTTAGAGGTACAGAAAGATTCTTACGAGGAGTTCCTTCAGAAAAAAGTACCTCTCCCCAAGAGGCAGAACATAGGGCTGGAATCTTCTTTTCAGGATGTTTTCCCTATTGCTAATTCAGAAGGAACAATGTTCCTGGAATTTGTAAATTATACCTTGGGGGAACCCATATATACAGTAAGTGAATGCAGGGAGAAAGGATTGTCCTATTGTTCCGGGCTTAAGGCCAAGCTGAGGCTTTCGGTTAAGGAGAAGATCGGAAGTAGGGTTAAAGTGAAGCAGATTTCAGAGCAGGAAGTATTTATATGCGACTTGCCACTTATGAATGAAACAGGCTCTTTTGTTATAAACGGGGCTGAGAGGGTAATTGTAAGTCAGCTGCACCGTTCCCCCGGCGTTATATTCGAAGATGACGAAGAGAAAAAAATCTCATCCTACGGGAAAAAGCTTTATATAGCAAGAATCATCCCGTACCGCGGTGCATGGGTCGAGTTTGAGTTTGATATTAATAATATGGTCTATGTGAGAATCAATAAGAAGAGAAAGTTGTTGATGACAACCATGCTTCGCGCTTTGGGGTATAAGAGCGATGCTGATATATTGAAACTTTTCTGTAAGGTTGAAGAAGTACACCTGAGGGGCTCGAAAGAGAAGTTGGTAGGGAAGGTAATTGCTGAGGATGTCGTTCATATCAAAACAGGCGAGGTGATAGCTGAGGTTAATCAGGAAATAACAAAAGAATTAGTACATAAGATTAATAAAGCAAAAGTCAAGAAGATAAAAATCTTATCCCCTGATGCAACACAAAGAGATACAGCAGTAAGAAATACATTAAAGAAAGAGACCAATAAGTCCCAAGAAGAAGCTATGATAGAAATGTTCAAGAAATTGAGGCCATATGATTTTGTTAATGCCGAAATAGCCAAGACATATATTAATGAACTTTTATTTACCAATCCTAAGAAATATAATTTGAGAAAAGTCGGGCGATATAAACTGAACAAGAAGCTCGGGCTCAATATTTCTGAAGATGTCATGACGTTAACCAAGCAGGATGTTGTAGCCACAATAAAATATTTGATAGACCTAAATAACGATATAATTGAAGAGACAGATGACATAGACCACCTGGGCAACCGTCGCATAAGGTCCGTAGGAGAGATGCTTGAAAACCAGATTAGGATAGGTCTCTCGCATATGGAACGGCTTGTCAAGGAGAAAATGAACCTCGTAAGAGACAACGATGCAGTAACCCCCCACGATATAGTCAACGTAGCCCCCGTAGCAGCAATCATAAAGAAATTTTTCGGGTCCAGTCAGCTTTCTCAGTTCATGGACCAGACCAATCCTCTGGCCGAGCTTACCCATAAGAGGAGGCTCAGTGCTTTAGGACCTGGCGGTTTAGACAGGAAACGTGCCGGTTTTGAGGTAAGAGATGTACATCATACTCATTACGGCCGTATATGTCCTATTGAAACGCCTGAAGGTCCGAATATCGGGCTTATTACTTCTCTTTCAACCTATGCCAAGGTTAACAAATACGGATTTTTAGAGACTCCTTACCGTAAAGTAAACAACGGAAGGGTAACTGATAAGATTGAATATTTAACAGCTGATGATGAGGATCCCAAGGTAGTCGCACAGGCTAATGCGGAACTCGATTCGCATGGAAGATTCAAGAAGGAATTGGTTCTGTCCAGATATTACAGCGATTTCCCTCTTGTCAACCCGAGAGAAGTGGATTATATGGATATTTCGCCTATGCAGGTGGTGAGTGTAGCAGCAGCGCTTATTCCGTTTTTAGAGCATGATGATGCAAACAGGGCACTTATGGGTTCTAACATGCAGAGACAGGCGGTCCCGTTGCTTTTTACAGAGAGGGCTCTTGTCGGAACAGGTATGGAGGGCAGAGTTGCCACAGATTCGGGCGCTGTTATTGTGGCAAGGCATGAGGGAATAGTCAGGAACGTTAATGCCCAGAGGATTGTAGTCTGGAGCAATAGTGCCGTCGGCAAGAAAGACGGCAAGTTAAAAGAAGAAGATATAGATGTATATAACTTAAGGAAATTCGCACGTTCTAATCAGGATACATGTATCAATCAGAGACCTCTGGTTGAAGTGGGCGAAAAAATTCATAAAGGTCAGGTGATTGCTGACGGTGCCTCCACGGCAGACGGAGAGCTTGCTCTTGGAAGGAACCTGATTGTTGCTTTTATGCCATGGGGAGGATACAATTTTGAAGATGCTGTCCTGATAAGCGAGAAACTGGTAAAAGAGGACATTTTCAGTTCAGTACATATTCAGGAATTTGAAATAGAAGCGCGTGAGCTTAAGATAAGAGCCGAGGAGATAACAAGAGATATTCCCAATGTTGGTGAGGAAGCGCTTCGGAATTTAGATGAAAGCGGTGTTGTCCGCATAGGCGCTGAGGTAAGACCTGGGGATATCCTGGTAGGTAAGGTAACCCCTAAAGGGGAGACCCAGCTTACTCCTGAGGAGAGATTGCTCAGGGTAATATTCGGTGAAAAAGCCGAGGAGGTCCAGGATGCGTCTCTTTATGTTCCGCCGGGAGTTGAAGGCAAAATAATAGATGTTAAGGTGTTCTCCCGCAGAGAAAGAGGCAGGAGCAAGAGTGTTGAGACGAGGGAGATAGATAAAATAGAAAAAGCCTACAAGGCCGGGGTGTTAGAGGTAAAACAGGATGCCAAGAAGATGATTAAAGAAATTCAGGATGATGCAAAGAAAAGCATTCCTTCAGCCAGGAAACAGCGTGTATCGGTTGATAAGATAAGAAAAGATGCAAAAGAGAAAATTAATACAATAAGTGTATTTACCACACTTGAATTATCCGAGCTTAAACATGTCAAATCCAAAAAAATTGAAAGAGTAAAACGCGGAGATGAACTCCAGATTGGCATAAATAAGCTGGTAAAGGTTTATATAGCAATTAAACGCCAGATTGCGGTAGGTGATAAAATCGCAGGCCGCCATGGGAATAAAGGAGTCATTGCAAGAATCCTGCCTGAAGAGGATATGCCTTATTTAGCCGACGGAACGCCTGTTGAGATAATTCTCAATCCTTTATCTGTTCCCTCAAGAATGAATGTAGGGCAGATTTTAGAGACCCAGTTAGGATGGGCTGCTGATGTTTTAGGTGTTCACATGGTAAGCCCGATCTTTGACGGAGCGAAAGAGCAGGAGATAAAGCAGGCCCTGAAAAAAGCCGGTCTTCCAGAGAATAGCAAGGCTGTTCTTTATGACGGGCGCACAGGAAAAGCTTTTGATGAAAAAGTTACCGTAGGTTATATATATATAATGAAATTAGCGCATTTGGTAGCTGATAAAATCCATGCCCGTTCAGTAGGGCCGTATTCGCTCATCACCCGTCAGCCGTTAGGCGGAAAGGCGCAGTTCGGCGGACAGCGTTTCGGTGAAATGGAAGTATGGGCTATTGAAGGATATGGTGCTGCTTATACATTACAGGAATTCCTGACGGTCAAGAGTGATGACATCAATGGAAGGACAAAGATGTACGAATCTATTATTAAAGGCGATACTCCTCCTTCACCCGGGATTCCGGAGTCGTTCAGGGTATTAGTAAGAGAGCTGCAGAGCCTGGGTTTAAATATAGAGCTTACAAACAAGAAAGAGAGCAAAAAAGAAAAGCAGTAAATTAACCGGAGGAGTCATTAAAGATGGCAAAGTCCAAAAAAGCACAAAAACAATTGAAAGCACAGAAACTAAAACTGATTCAGAAGAAAAGCAAGTCAAGCAAGAAGATAGGGAAAGAGACGATCAGGTTTGATAACTTTGAGGTAATAAAAATAGGCCTGGCTTCTCCTGAACAGATGAGGTCGTGGTCTTATGGAGAGGTAAGAAAAGCCGAGACTATCAATTACAGGACGTTTAAGCCGGAGCGTGACGGATTGTTCTGCGAGAAGATATTCGGTCCGACCCGTGACTGGGAATGCAGTTGCGGTAAGTATAAATGGATAAAGCATAAGGGTATTGTCTGTGAGCGTTGCGGTGTTGAGGTTACAGAATCCAAGGTCAGAAGAGAAAGAATGGCGCATATAGAGCTTGCTGTTC
The DNA here is from genome assembly GCA_030673425.1 of Elusimicrobiota bacterium. GTDB lineage: Bacteria > CAYTYR01 > UBA6262 > DAOVJB01 > DAOVJB01 > DAOVJB01. The sequence goes on from DAOVJB010000007.1 coordinate 10,556, forward strand.
CGGTAAGTCATATCTGGTATTTAAGAAGGTTACCCAACCGTATGGGAACTTTGCTTAATATGAAATTGAACGAGTTAGAAAAAGTCATCTACTATGTCAATTATGTTGTGCTTGATCCAGGCGATACGCCTTTAGCTAAAAAACAGTTGTTAACAGACGAGGAATACCAACGGTACCGGCAGGAGTACGGGAATAACTTCAAGGCAAGTATAGGGGCTGAGGCTATTAAGGAGCTGTTAAAGGGCGTAGATATTCATAAATTAGCGGTAGAGTTGAGGGTAAAGATAAAGGAGACTTCTTTTGAGGCTACCAGGAGAAAGATTATAAAGCAGGTACGTATTATTGATACATTCTGTAAATCAAATAACAAGCCTGAATGGATGATTTTAGATTGTATACCGGTTATTCCGCCTGACCTGCGACCTTTGGTTCCGCTTGAGGGAGGTCGTTTTGCTACTTCTGATTTAAATGACCTTTACAGAAGAGTAATAAACCGCAATAACCGTCTTAAGCACATCCAGAATTTAGGTGCTCCCAGGGTAATGATACACAACGAGAAAAGGTTACTTCAAGAGGCAGTGGATGCCCTGTTTGAAAACGGAGCAAGAGGTAAGGTAGTAACAGGTGCTGGAAACAGACCGCTTAAGTCATTAAGTGATATTTTAAGAGGTAAGCAGGGAAGATTCCGTCAGAACCTTTTAGGTAAAAGAGTAGATTATTCAGGAAGGTCGGTTATTGTTGTAGGACCGGAATTAAAACATAATCAATGCGGCTTACCTAAGCAGATGGCGTTAGAGTTATTTAAACCTTTTATTATAAGAGAACTGATAAACAGGGGTCTTGTTCATACGGTTAAGAGTGCCAAGAAGATGGTTGACCAGGTTAAGCCCGAGATATGGGACGTATTGGAAGAGGTCATAAAGGATCATCCTGTACTGCTCAACCGTGCGCCCACACTCCACCGTTTGGGTATTCAGGCTTTTGATCCTGTGTTGATTGAGGGAGAGGCTATTCGCATACATCCGCTCGTCTGTGCTGCCTTCAACGCTGATTTTGACGGAGATCAGATGGCTGTTCATGTACCTCTTTCGATAGAATCGCAGATAGAATCAAAGGTTTTAATGGCTTCGACACATAATATTCTTTCACCTGCCCACGGACGTCCTATTGTTACGCCTGCACAGGATATGGTTTTAGGATGCTGTTATCTTACGAAGGAAAAGCCGGGTGATAAGGGAGAGAATAAAATTTTCTCTGATACGGATGAGGTGATTATAGCTTATGATTCGAATGTTGTGGGACTGCATGCCAGGGTGAAAGTAAGAATAGATAAAGAGTTAATAGAAACAACCGTGGGGCGTGTAATATTCAACGAGATTATTCCTGAGAGGTTAGGATTTATTAATTATACTATTAATAAAAAGCAGCTATCAGATTTAATATACAGGTGTTATACAGAACTTGCTAATTATCAGACCGTTGTACTACTTGATGCCCTTAAGGAGATGGGTTTTAAGTATGCCACCCTTTCGGGCCTGTCTATTTCTACAGATGACATGAAAATACCTTTGATAAAAGAAGAGCTAATCGCACGTGCGCGCAAGGAAGTCGTAGAAATAGAAAAACAGTATAAGAAGGGTATAATTACTGATGTAGAACGATATAATAAGGTTATTGATATCTGGACGCATGTTACCGATAAGGTAGCTGAGAAACTGTTTGATGACTTAAAAGCAGAGGACTATGTACCTTTTGAGGAGGGGAAAAGCAAGTTTAATCCTATATATATGATGGCTGACTCGGGTGCGCGCGGAAGCAAGCAGCAGATCAGACAGTTAGCCGGTATGCGTGGATTGATGGCCAAGCCGCAGAAGAAACTTACAGGGCAGGTGGGAGAAATTATAGAATCACCGATTGCCTCTAATTTCAGGGAAGGGTTGACTGTCCTGGAATATTTTATATCAACTCACGGAGGCAGAAAAGGTTTAGCTGATACGGCATTAAAAACAGCTGATGCAGGATATCTTACGAGAAAGCTGGTTGATGTTGCCCATGATGTTATTGTGACTGAAGAGGATTGCGGTACCTTAAACGGTATTCGTATAGGAGCCCTGAAGGAGGGTAACGAGGTTATAGAACCACTCAAGGAGAGGATCATAGGAAGGGTTTCTTTAGATAATGTGGTGAATCTTCTGACTGATGAGATAATTGTCAGTGTAGGGGATATGATTACAGAGGAACAGGCACAGGCTGTGGAGGATGCAGGAATTGAAAGGATAAGGATTCGTTCAGTATTAACATGCGAGGCAGGAAAAGCTGTCTGTGGTTTATGTTACGGTAAAGACCTGAGCACATCTGAAAAAGTAGAGGTAGGAGAAGCAGTAGGTATTATTGCAGCCCAGAGTATCGGTGAACCAGGTACACAGCTTACGCTAAGGACGTTCCATATAGGAGGAATTGCAAGCCGTGTAATAAAACAGTCAAGGATTGTATCAAAGAAAAGCGGAAAAGTAGAATTTCATAACTTAAAGACAATTAAAAATAAAGAGAATGTATACATAATAATTAACCGTAACGGGGAAATCAGCATAAGGGATGAGGAAGGAAAAAGAAGAGAAAACTATTTTGTTCCTTACGGAGCTAAATTAAGAGTTACCAGCGGCAAGAAGATTTCAGCGGGAGATCTTATTGTCGATTGGGATCCATATACAATGCCTATTGTAGTCGAGGTGAGCGGTAAGGTAGTATTTGAGGATATTATTCCGGGTATCACCATGCATGAAGAATTGAGCAGGGAAACCGGTTTAATAGAAAGAATTATCATAAGCCACCGCGAGGAAAAACATCCCCAGTTTGGAATAATAAACAACAAAGGGAAAAAACTGGCTACATATCCTCTTCCGATAGATGCTCACATAGTAGTGGATAATAAACAGAAGGTATACGCAGGGGATATACTGGCCAAGATCCCCCAGGAGGTTAGCAAGACAAAGGATATTACAGGAGGATTACCGAGAGTATCAGAGTTATTTGAAGCCCGCAAGCCGAAAAATTGTGCTGTGATTACCGAGATAAGCGGTATAGTAAAGCTGGCCGAACAGGTTAAAGGTATGAGCAAGATAGTCGTAAAGAACGAAACGGGTATGCAGAGAGAGTACTTTATACCTCATGGGAAACACCTGATGATTTATGAAGGAGATGCTGTTGAGGCCGGTGATTCTCTGACTGACGGTTCTGTAAACCCTCATGATATATTAAAAGTTAAAGGTGATAAAGAAGTCCAGGAACATCTGGTAAACGAGATACAGGAAGTGTATCGTCTGCAGGGTGTTGGTATCAATGACAAACATATTGAGATTATTGTCCGGCAGATGCTTAGAAATATTGTTGTAACAAACCCGGGCGATACGGATACGTTGACTGGTGAACAGATAAATAAATTCAGATTCACAAAAGAAAATGACAAAGTCATTGCTAAAGGAGGAGAACCTGCAACGGCAAAGCCTATCCTGTTAGGAATTACGAAAGCCTCCCTAGCCAGCGATAGTTTTATTTCCTCTGCAAGTTTCCAGGAAACAACAAGAATTTTAACTGAAGCGGCTATGAACGGAGCTTCTGATATATTAAGCGGACTGAAGGAGAACGTAATTATAGGGCATCTTATTCCGGCAGGTACAGGATTGACAAAAGAACTTATATCCAGGAAAGCAGCATTAAAAACAAAGTAAAAATATAGTTGAAGAGGTGAATATGCCTACAATATCACAGTTAGTAAGAAAAGGGAGAAAAAAACCCAAGAAGAAAGGTAAAACTCCTGCTTTGGGACGCTGCCCGCAGAAACGCGGTGTCTGTATACGTGTTTATACCACAACTCCTAAGAAGCCGAATTCTGCATTAAGAAAAGTAGCAAGGGTAAAGCTGACCAACGGAATGGAAGTTACTGCTTATATCCCGGGTATAGGACATAATCTGCAGGAGCACTCGATAGTGATTATCAGAGGAGGAAGAGTTAAGGACTTACCGGGAGTGCGCTACCATATTGTAAGAGGTGCGCTTGATACTATGGGTGTTAGTGATAGGAAACAGGGCCGTTCGAAATACGGTGCTAAACTGCCTAAATCTAAATAATATATATAAGAGATATACAATATATAAAATATATATATAAGGGAAGGTGAAAAGATGTCCAGAAAAAGAAGCGCCCAGAGGAGAGAGAGACTGCCGGATGCAAAGTATAATGATGTAATGTTAGGTGAATTTATAAACAAGATAATGCTTAGCGGTAAGAAAAGCGTTGCCCGCGGCATAGTCTATGATGCTTTGGATATAGTCAAGGAAAAAATGAAGGAAGACCCTTTGGGTGTTTTCAATAGAGCGATAAAAAATATAAAACCTGTTCTTGAAGTAAAATCAAGAAGGGTCGGAGGAGCTACTTACCAGGTTCCTATAGAAGTTAAACCGGAACGCTCGTTTGCGCTGGCTTTTCGTTGGATGATAAACTTCTCCCGTGCCCGCACGGGCAGGGCAATGGCTGAGAGGTTAGCACAGGAAATAATGGATGCGGCGAAGAATGAAGGGACTTCGGTTAAGAAGAAGGAAGATACTCATAAAATGGCGGAGGCGAACAAAGCTTTTGCTCATTATCGTTGGTAATCAGGAGCAGGAATGAGCGCAACTTTATGCATGTTAGAGAAGGATATAGAAGTTATGAGAGAATTTAATATAGATAAAATAAGAAATATAGGTATAGTCGCACATATAGATGCCGGCAAGACCACTACGACAGAACGTATCCTCTATTATACGGGAAAGACATACAAAATAGGCGAAGTTCACGAGGGTACTGCTGTAATGGACTGGATGGAGCAGGAGAGAGAAAGGGGCATTACCATTACTTCGGCGGCTACCACGTGCGAGTGGCATGACCATGAGATAAACATTATTGATACGCCCGGGCACGTTGATTTTACGGTAGAGGTGGAAAGGTCTTTAAGGGTTCTTGACGGAGGTGTGGTAATTTTTTGTGCAGTGGGCGGAGTTGAGCCGCAGTCAGAGACCGTATGGCGTCAGGCAGACAGGTACAAGGTACCGAGAGTTACTTTTATTAATAAGATGGATAGAGTCGGAGCCAATTTCTTTCATGTGGTCAGTATGATGAAGAAAAGGCTTCATACAAATCCTGTCCCTATTCAGATTCCCTTAGGCGCTGAGGATAATTTTAACGGCGTTATTGATTTAATAAAGATGAAAGCTGTTATCTGGGAGGGAGAGGAATTAGGTGTTAAGTTTCACGAAGAAGAGATTCCTGATGAATTAGAAAAACAGGCTAATAAATACCGTCACAGGTTATTGGAAGCTATAGCCGATACGAGCGAGGAATTACTTGAGAAATATGTTCATAACGAACCTATAAGTGAAGATGAGATAAAGGAAGGCATCAGACAGGCTACCGTAAAAGGTAAGATAGTAGCTGTTTTATGCGGTTCGGCATTTAAGAATAAGGGGATACAGTTACTGCTTAATGCTGTTGTTGATTTTCTCCCTTCGCCGATTGATGTAACGTCCATTCAGGGATTGAATCCAAAAACCAATAAAAAAGAAACAAGACAGGCAAAAGATTCAGAAGCATTTTCGGCTCTTGCTTTTAAGATTATGGCAGACCCTTACGTTGGTAAATTAACGTTCTTCAGAGTCTATTCAGGAACCTTGAAAACAGGTTCTTATGTATATAATGCAACAAAAGGCGCAAAAGAAAGAATCGGCAGGATTCTTCAGATGCACGCTAACCGCAGGGAGGAGATAGATGCGGTTTATGCTGGTGATATTGCTTCGGCGGTAGGGTTAAAGGATACAACTACCGGGGACACACTGTGTGATGAAAAACACCAGATTATATTAGAAGCGATGGAGTTTCCGAATCCGGTTATCTCAGTGGCAATTGAACCGAAGACCAAACAGGATGAAGAAAAGATGAGCATAGCTTTGGGCAAGCTTGCTGAAGAGGACCCGACGTTCAAGATAAAAAGTGACGCAGAAACAGGGCAGACAATAATATCAGGAATGGGAGAACTCCACTTAGAGGTGCTTGTTGACAGGATGCTCAGGGAATTCAAGGTGCAGGCAAATGTCGGCAAACCGCAGGTTGCATATAAGGAAACGATTAAAAAGAAAATAAAACAGGAATCAAAATTTATTCGTCAGTCAGGCGGGCGCGGTCAGTACGGACATGTTGTACTGGAAATAGAGCCAAATACACAAGGTAAAGGCTACGAATTCATCAACAAAATTGTCGGGGGAAAGATTCCCAGGGAATATATTCCTTCAGTCGATAAAGGTATCAAAGGTGCTGTAGAAGACGGCGTATTAGCAGGCTATCCTATAGTTGATATAAAGGTAACGTTAAAAGACGGTTCGTATCACGAGGTTGATTCTTCTGATTTAGCGTTTAAGATAGCCGGTTCAATGGCTTTACATGAAGGGGTGAAGAAAGCTTATCCTGTATTGCTTGAACCTATAATGAAAATAGAGATAGTAGTCCCTGAGGAATATATGGGAGCAGTAATGGGGGATTTAACAAGCAGGAGAGGAAGGATAGAAGGCATGCAGCCACGTGGGGAGATACAGGTTATAAAAGGTTTTGCGCCTTTATCGGAGATGTTCGGTTACGCAACGAACCTGCGTTCCATTACCCAGGGAAGAGCAAGCTATACTATGGAACCTTTCTATTACGAACAGGTTCCTAAACATATATCAGAACGCATCGTGGGGAAGAGCGAATAGAGAAACATATTTAACAAGGAGGAAGAAAATGGCAAAGGAAAAATTCCAGCGGACAAAGCCGCACGTTAACGTAGGAACGATAGGACACGTAGATCATGGAAAGACGACCCGGACAGCAGCAATATGCACGATTTTGTCGAAGAAGGGTAATGCGCAGGCAAGGGGAGTATGGGACATAGACAATGCGCCTGAAGAGAAAGAGCGGGGATTAACGATAGCGATAGCGCACGTTGAGTACGAGACGGATAAGAGGCACTATGCGCATATAGACTGTCCGGGACACGCAGACTACATCAAGAACATGATAACAGGAAGCGCACAGATGGACGGTGCGGTACTTGTGGTAAGCGCAGCAGACGGGCCAATGCCGCAGACAAGGGAGCACATATTGTTAGCGAGGCAGGTAGGGGTACCGTATATAGTGGTATTCTTAAACAAGTGCGACCAGGTAGAAGATACAGAGCTTATAGACCTGGTAGAGATGGAAGTAAGGGACCTGTTAAGCAAGTATGAGTTTCCGGGAGAGAAGATACCTGTGATAAAGGGTAGTGCTACAGAGGCATTGAGCTGTGGCTGCGGAAAGGAAGATTGCCCGAAGTGCAAGCCGCTGTTGGATTTGTTAGAGGCACTTGATACATATATGCCAGAGCCCAAGAGGGATATAGACAAGTCATTTTTGATGAGTGTAGAGGATGTATTCACAATAACAGGGAGGGGTACGGTAGCAACGGGAAGGATAGAGCGAGGGAAGGTAAAGGTAGGAGACGAGGTAGAGATAGTAGGAATACATCCTACGAGGAAGAGCGTGGTAACAGGGGTAGAGATGTTCAGGAAGAGTCTGGATGAAGGACAGGCAGGAGACAATGTAGGAGTATTGCTAAGGGGGATAGAGAAGACGGATATAGAGAGAGGACAAGTGATAGCGAAACCCGGGAGCATAACGCCGCACACAAAGTTCAAGGGGCAGGTATATGTACTGAAGAAGGAAGAAGGCGGAAGACATACACCGTTCTTTAAGGGATACAGGCCGCAGTTCTATTTCAGGACAACTGATGTAACAGGAGTGGCCAATCTACCTGAAGGGGTAGAGATGGTGATGCCCGGGGATAACATAGAGATGGAAGTAGAGTTAATTACGCCTATAGCGATGGAGAAGGAATTAAG
>DAOVJB010000069.1 GCA_030673425.1 Elusimicrobiota bacterium
ACCGGACCTGTTGTATCCGCTGTAGTAGTAAATGTATCATCATCACTTATTGCCTGATTATTACTCGCATCTTTACTTTTAACTCTATAATGATATACTATAGAGGAATTAAGTCCTGTTATAGATACACTGTGAGAAGTAACTAAAGTCGTATCCTCAGTAGTAGTGCTACCGTAACTGATACTCGTCCCATACTCTACCTGCGAAGTAGCTGTTTCATCAGTAGTCCAGGTAATTGTTGCACCTGATGAGGTTGCACTACTGGCTACATTAGAAATTACTGGAGCTGTTGTATCGCCTACACCGGTGACTCTTGATTTCTTGCTACAACTTGTTAATAACAGAATAAATAGAAACAAAATTATAAATGTTTTTAATTTAGTCTCTCTTATTAACATTTTGTTTTCTCCTTTTTAAGGTCTAAATTCAGAAACTCTTTTTATATAACAACGACAATTCTTGGTTATCTCTTATTTCTAACGCCAGTCCATCTTTCCTTAAAAAACTTGCTTCTTCTTCATAAGAGGCATTGATATAGGCATCAATCACATTATAAATCCAGACTGCAGCAAAAACTCCTACAACCATATTGGTATTATCCAGTTTCTTTGAGTAATCATCATAAGAGGCATTCCCGCTCTCGTAATCATCATACGTACTACTAGCCTGGTTATAAAAAAGTAAAGAAGTGCTCAGTAAAATCACCTCTGTCCCTGCAAAAATATATCCTTTTGTATACTGCTCATTAAAAATTTGGCCCCAACCCGGTAACATTAAAGAACGCAGCATAGCGTTTGTAGGTGTCCAGGCAGCAAAACCTGTTTCTTCTTCATCATATTCCTCTTCCTCTTCCTCTTCCTCTTCTTCTTCTTCTTCTATCGGTACATCACGCAACAAATATTTCTCAAGATCATCTCCTGCTAATTCTTCTCCCGTATCTTCTTCTTTAACCAACTTTGTTCCACAGTTGACACAAAATTTCGCCTCTGGCGAGTTTAATGTTCCACATTTTTGGCACTCTATCTGCTGGTTGTTAACCTCTTCTGTCTGTCCACTAACCTTTGGACGACGCCTGGCATCAGCATAGGGACTAAATAAATGAACCCCTAAAAAAATCAGGATAAGCATAAATATTACAGCTTTACACCTCATAAGTTACTCCTTTCTTCTCTTTAATATAAGATGGTTAATTTTAAATTACCTGTTACTTAAAGTATAGCATAAAAATTCCCTTTTGTCAAGGGGCGATTTCATTGAAAAAGATTATCTAAAAAATTGTATTCCAAGAGAAATACGGTGTGTATACCCTATATCTCTTGTAAAAGGCTGAAAAGCATAATCAATCTGAAGTCCCTTGTTAGTCATAAACCCTATACCTGCCCGCAGACCACTTAACATTCCGAACGGATTACCTTCTGAATTAATACCTTGAGTATAACCTATTCTTTCAGAAAGAATACCGTTGAAAAATACCTGCTGGCTGAATTCCACGCCGGTATGGAAATAAAAATCATCATCAATCGGTTTTTCTATATCTAAAGCAAATATTATGGATTTCACAGATGTCGAGTATCCTATGCCGGTTCTTAACGTTATAGGTAAACGGTCTTTTTCGTCTTTTAAAGCGGATAGGGAAACCCCTAAATTCTGAACAGCCATACCAAAGGATAAATTCTCTCCTAATTTAGCAATCATTCCTGCATCAGCAGCTATCGCAAGACTGGAAAGCGAATCTACCGAGATTGCCTCTCTTATAAATTTAATGCTCATACCTGTCAAAAGCCTTTCTTCTACTTTCTTACCGTATGCAAAAGTTACGGCTAAATCACTGAAAGTGAAGCTTTCCTCTACATCAGGATTGTCCCTATTACAAATCATCTGGGTATGCAGGTAATTTATTCCGCATCCCAGTGTATTTGAATTACCTAAAGGCATTATCCAGATAAAATTCTCTTGTTTTATTTCCTCTATCCATTCCAAATGCGTCATGTTTAACTCAGGATTCTCAATCTGCCCCAAACCTGCCGGATTCCAAAACAGTGCATTAGCATCATCACTAACAGCCACAAAAGCCTCTCCCATACTGACTGGCCTGGAACCCACTCCGAGAGTTAGAAATGTATAGCCTACAGTACCAGCCTTTGCCAAGCTAATATCAGGTAAAAAGGATAAAGTATAAAGGGCAAATATAACCAAAATATATAAAAATCTTCTTAAAATACTCTTCATCCGCTTTCCTTTCAAACTTTCAACTGTCTACCTTGACCATTGTTACTTGACTACCATCATCTTTGTAACTTTATTTTCTGTATTACCACTTTCAAATTCTGCTTCTATATGGTAAAAATATATCCCGCTACCCACCTTTTCACCATTATCATTATCTCCAAACCACCTGTCATTCTCATGAGCACCTGCATCTTTCCACTCATTCGAAATTAATTTCTTCACAACTCTCATTGCAAGGTTATAAATTTTAATAGTTATTTTTGCTCTTTTAGATATGGCATATCTCATAGTTGTAACATTATCAACCGATAGATAGAACGGATTAGGATAATTCTGTTTAAGAGTCAATGCTTCACCAGTTGTAGGGTCTGATGGACCGGTTATTGTTACCGTCTTGGCTGTACTCCAGGACGAAATTGCTCCGTTAGAATCTATAGTCCTCACTTTCACTGTATAAGTGCCACCATAACCCCAGGAATGAGAAACAGTTACAGTAGCTCCTGAGGTATTTAACACGGTGGTTGTCTTGTTCCCGTCTCCCCAGTCAAATGTGTATTTAACCTGATCTCCTTCCGGATCAGTGGTTGAAACTGAATAATTATAGCTGGTACCTGAACTACCAACCTCCACTCCGGTAGGAACATCAGGAGTAACAGGTGGACTTGAACCAATCATTTTACAGGCAATATCATTACGGCCTAAATCAGGCATACTATCACTTAAAGAACCACCTGAACTCGCAATATCATTATTAATAGCTGTTATTTCTCCACTCCAGCCGTCATACCATTGAACCTGATAATCATCATCGTTTAAGCCTGAAATAGTAAATGTTTTTGAGTTTATATTTCCTGATTCATTTTGTATCCAGCAAATAGCAAAATCACTTGTCCTCATTCCCCAGGCATTATAGCCACTTACTGAAACAGTAGCCGGTGTAAGAGATATATTGGCAAAATCTATTCCTTCAACAAAATCAGCAAAATATTTCATGTGATTAAGCATATCTGTAGTTAAATCACCCCAATCCCCTCCGTCATTCCAATCTAAAGGCGTAATTGCTGCTCCTGCAGTCAGACCAGCCCAGATTCCGTTATGAAAATGCTGGGGTTGAAGAGAAGTCTGGTCTGTGCCGAATTCACCGTGAAAATTGGGTTTAGTAAAATCGTCCCACATTCGCCTGGTGTGAGTAGCAATTGTAGTGGCTACATTAACAGCATCATTTGTATCGTTATAAGAATGAATTTCAGGCAGGTCAAAAACATTAAATCCCCAAGACCAATATACATCACCGGACTTTGAACCGCTGCTCAAATGACCAAAAGGATCATTGGCATCAAAATAGGCTTGCATGTTAGAACACCAGGTTCTTGTTCCACTTCTATTATATACATATCCTTCTGTTCCATTAATTTCACAAATGAAATCCCAGATAGCCAGTGCTCTTGAATAGCCCCAACGGGCAATAATATAGCGATACTGCTTCTGTTGATAACTCCAGCTTGTGGCATCAGTAAAAAAATTAGTAGCTGTTGTAATCTCACTGTAAGGATTATTACTTGTCCAGAAACCATCAGACCAGGGAATATTATCACGCAGGGCGCAATGAGGCCAGATAACAAAACAAAGATAAACACCGTTCTCCTCACAGGTTTCCAATAAACTATCTATAAAACCACATTCAGTCTGGTCATATTTTCCGAGACCCTCATTCTTTGATTCAATCATCCTTTGCCATGGCGGTCCAACCCAATAAACTAAAAAATTTCCTCCATACTCAGCCAGAGTACTAAGAGGGGTTGTCTCCGGATCCCAGGCCCGACAGTGCCCTATACCGTAAAATGAAGTACCGTCATCATGCATTAAATAACGGGAATTAACGCTGGATACCTCAAGCCAGCCGTGAAGGGAGGAACTGCTGCAATCAAATGTATAACTGATGCTTGTTGTGCTACCACTGGAATCAGTCGCTGTAACTACATAACTCCATGTGCCGACCTCATTTGCAGAAAATCTTATAAGCCAACTTGAACCATCATAAAAACCGTTTATATTCCAGGTAACATTTGTAGGGGAAGTAAAAACTGCGGATAAAGTCACCTCATCGGGGTCATAAGCATTAGAATAAGACGCGGTTAAATCAACTGTCAGCTCAAGTTTTTCATACTTGGCTACAGGATCACTATTTTCAGTAACTGAATCAATACTGGGAGCAGCCCAGACACGAGCAGACAAGATAAATAAGACTAATACTGATATAAAGATAGTTTTAAGTAAAAAATTTTTAGCTCTCATAATATTATATCATACTCTCTAAAAAATATTTTTGAGTCTAACTATTTTCTTCTATCAGATAGCTATTTTCAATAAATAGCATAAAGATTCGGTTATTATATCATAAATAGCTTTATCTTGCAAGCAATATCTTTTCGGAAAGATGGTACATTCAACTTCAGACAATTATTTATACATTTCACTTTCTGAGTCTCAATAACAATACCCTGACGGGTATCCCACCATTGGATAATATAATCCCCATCAAGCATACCAGACAAAGTTAAAGTTACTTCATCAAGTCTCTGCCCGTATTTTTTCTTGTCACCATCTAATAACCAGATTAATGCGTAATCATTGCTCTTTAATGTCCAAAGTTTAAGAGAATCTAAATTAGAGGATATATCTTCAGTCTTATACTGCAAATTCTTATTCCATTGGACATCCTTTAAAAACCCCGACAGAGCTATAAAATGTGAAGCTCTCTCGGGAGTCATCAATTCATCAGTCTCTTCTGTAAATTCTGGAGCACTATGGACTAAAACGCCCCCTCCACTCATTAAACCAGCCCATATTCCATTATGTGTATGCTCATATGCAGGCTTAGGTTCTTGTCCCCAGGCAAATTCACCACAATAAATCGGCTTATTACAGCCCCAATATTCCCTTATAAAATCACGCATTTTATAACTAATCTCCTGAGGAGAATGTATACCATAAAGATGCCACTGTATAGTATCATTAGTATTATTATTATACCATTCTTCCTCGTTTTCTTCTCCAATGTTCCATTGTGTACCTACTGAACCTAAAGTTACTAAATGTCCGTAAGGGTCTATTCCCTTAACATATTCAGCCGTCTCAATTGCCCAGGGAATCCATAGGTCCTCCGGAAATCCGCCATCCCATTCAGGTTCATTAAATAAGTCTATAGACAACAGATGAGGACTATAACCGTAGCGGTCAATAATATACTTAAGTTTTTTCTCTTGATAAGTTATAGCATCCTGATTTGTAAAAAATTCCTCTTTCTTGTTACAGGGCCCTTTATTTTCTTTATTATACGGATTATTGCCCCAATCCTTAAAAGTATCATTTGGTGTAAATCCTAAAGCGAATGCAACCAAAACAAGATAAATATCATTATCTTCACAAGCTTCCAAAACAGTATCTAATCTATCAGCAACTTCTTCATTAAAACAACCGAGTCCCTGCTCTAAATATCCGCATTGTGTTGTATCATAAATATTTCTCCCGCAACGGATAAATACCCTCAAAGTAGTCATCCCGTTCTCTGCCATATAAGCCACATATTGCTCAATACTTTTATTTTCATAATTCCAGAAAGGGTTATAAATATTAATTCTATTTTCACCCAAAATATAAAAATGGTGGTTACTGTCAAAAACAAGACGATGAGGATTCACCGGCCACTTTCTTAAAAAGCCATATTTATCTTCTGTAGGAGGAATACAATTAAAATCATAAGGATCAGATTTTACAATATTCATCCCATCTTTGATTATAATTTTATAAGAATATCTACCTGTTTTCGTGGGACTAAATCTAACTTTATACTTTCTATGATACGGGAATCCACCTACAACAACATCTTTTGAAACAGGTCCTGTAAACCTGGCTATAATTTCCAACTCATCAATTGGACAAGAGATATCCGCAACATTCAGAGTAAGTTCAAACCTCTCAAATTGTTTTACAATACTTTTATTTGGACTAATACTTTTGATGGATAAAGCAAAAACCAAATTTACATTAAAAAATAAAATTATACAAAAAGGAAGAGCCTTTTTATACACAATTAATATTTCCCTTAACCATTCTAAAAAATACAAACTGTTTTTTTATGCTTAAACCAACTCTTGACTTTTTTATAAATTTATTATATAATGTTTTTACTCTATTTATCAAGGAAAATAAGCTATGAAAAAAAAACTCGCCATAGGTGTGGATATAGGTGGAACTAATATAAAAGCAGGAATAATTGATTCACAGGGGAATGTAATACTAAAGAAAAACCGTCCCACCGAAGCACAAAAAGGCGGACAGGTAGTCCTTAAAAATATTATAAAAATAGTTTCCGAGCTAATTAACAAAAATAACTCGGATAAAAAAATTATCAGTATAGGAATAGGAACCCCTGGTTTAGTGGACCACGAGATGGGAGGAGTAAAAGGAGGAGCAAAAAATCTTCCTGGTTGGGAAGGAATTCCTTTTAAGGTAGAAATTTCTAAAAAATTCAGTGTTCCAACATTCATAGATAATGACGCAAATATGGTAACACTTGGGGAGTTTCATTTTGGTGCTGGTTGCGGAGCGAAGAATATAGTATGCCTGACCCTGGGAACAGGCATAGGTGGAGGAATTATTAAAGATGG
>DAOVJB010000015.1 GCA_030673425.1 Elusimicrobiota bacterium
GATGAAACAAAACAAGAGGGATTATTTGATGAATAAAAGTGCCGGGCTTAGGATAAGCTATGCGCTTTTCAATACCTCAAGAGGCTGGATGGGTGTTGCGGCGACATCAGGAGGTTTACTTGCAGTTCTTTTGCCGAAAGCCACCAAGACTAAAGCAGAAGATGAATTAAGGAATAAGATAGGAAAGAATTTTTATTCTTTTCTTTTAATAGAGAATAAAAAAATATTGAATAAGTGGATTAAAAAATTAAGCAACTATTTTAACGGTAAGAAGATAGAATTTGATAATACCCTGGACTTGAGTCTATATACTTCTTTTCAACGTAAGGTGTATAGCGTAGCAAGGAGAATTCCTTACGGGAAGACTGTAAGCTACGGATGGGTGGCTAAGAAGGTCGCCTCGCCTCGTGCATCAAGGGCAGTAGGGCAGGCGTTGAATAAAAATCTATTGCCGATTGTTATTCCATGTCACCGGGTTATTAAGAGTGATAATGGATTGGGTGGTTTTGCTTCCGGTAACAGGTGGAAGGCGAGACTGCTTACGATGGAAATGATACGGGAGAATATTTGATGATAAGAAAAGTGCTGGCTATATTTTTTGTTTTTCTGTTTCTTTGTCTTGTTGGGAGAGATGTCTATTCCGCATTCCATGATAAGACTATATTTATCAGGGTAGGAATTGTGAGAAATGCTTCGTCAGTTGTAATTAACGGTAAAACTATTACTCCCTCATCGATATCAGGGAGTAAAATGCTTTTTAAGGGGTCAGGTAGTAAATCTATTAAGGTGAACAAGCGTTCTTACAGAGGAAATATTGAGGTACGCAAGAGCGGCAAGCGTAAGTTGACGGTTATAAATATAATAGATATAGAAAAATATCTTTATGGTGTAATCAAAATGGAGATCTCCCCGCGTTGGCCTAAGGAATCTGTAAAAGCGCAGGTTGTAGCTGCCCGTACCTTTGCCTTGAAGAACAGGGGTAAGCATAAGGATGAAGGTTTTGATATATGTTCTACTGTACACTGCCAGGTTTACGGCGGTGTTACTGCTGAGGATAAAGTTTCCAATAAATACGTGAATGAAACGCGTGGTGAGGTTATGACTTACAGGGGACAGTTAATAAATTCTTCTTTTCACGGGATATGCGGTGGCATGACCGAGGAGCCAAAGAATGTCTGGAACGGAG
The DNA here is from genome assembly GCA_030673425.1 of Elusimicrobiota bacterium. GTDB lineage: Bacteria > CAYTYR01 > UBA6262 > DAOVJB01 > DAOVJB01 > DAOVJB01. Next base: position 1,187 of record DAOVJB010000015.1, read on the forward strand.
GGAAAACAATTCCCTATCTTCGTTCTGTAAGGTGTAACTTCTGCAAGAATGCTCCGGGGTTTAAGTGGGAGAAGAAAGTCCCTCTATATAAAATCAGGGAAAAGCTTCAAGCTGCAGGAGTTGAAGTAGGAAAAGTCAGGTCCTTGATGATATTACGTAAAACAAGAACAGGCAGGGCATCAAAAATCAGGGTTACGGGTAGTAAAGGTTCAGAAGTCGTTACTGCAGGTAAGATTCGCTCGCTGCTTGGAACCAATGTAATCAAAAGCACGATGTTTACTTTGCAGAAAAAACACAACAATATTGTTTTTAAGGGAAAGGGCTGGGGGCATGGTGTAGGGATGTGTCAGGAAGGTGCCAGGGGTATGGCTAAGAAGGGATACTCCTATAAGCAGATTCTTAAATATTATTACCGTGGTGTCACGATTAAAAAATGGCGTGGAAAATGAGATTAGAAGATTTTGATTACAAGCTGCCTGCTGAGTTGATTGCACAGACACCTGTTGCCTTGAGGCATAAATCAAGATTGATGGTTTTAGAAAGAGAATCAGGAAGTATTGAGCATAAGATTTTTAAGGATATTGTTGATTACATTAATAAAGAAGATGTTTTGGTTATTAATGATACAAAGGTTATTCCTGCAAGGCTTTATGGTGCTAAGGAACAAACTGGCGGAAAGGTTGAGGTGTTTCTATTAAGAAAATTAAAAAGTACCCGGATTTGGGAGGTTCTCCTTAAACCCGGCCGCCGTGTTAAGAAAAAGAGCAGAATCATTTTTAACAAAGGAGAATTAATAGGTGAAGTTTTAGATAAAACAATCGAAGGTAAAGGAATAGTAAAATTTTATTCTAAAGGATCTTTTAAGAAAGTATTAAACAGTATCGGAGAAGCACCTCTGCCACCTTATATAAAAACAGATGGCTTGAGTTCTTATGTTAAGAGTTTAATGAAGAAGCGGTATCAGACGATTTATGCCAAGACCGAAGGTGCGGTGGCAGCACCTACCGCCGGACTCCATTTCACGAAGTTTCTGTTAAATAAGATTAAAGAGAAAAAAATAAAAGTAGTTACTGTTACTTTACATACGGGCTTGGGAACTTTTCAGCCGGTAAGACAACAGAATATTTCAAAGCATAAGATGGAAGAAGAGTATTTTGAGATTCCGAAAAAGACGGCAGAGATAATAAATAGAGCAAAGAATAAAGGGGGAAGAATATTTGCCGTGGGAACAACAGCCGTCAGGACACTCGAGTCAGCTGTAGATAAAGGAGGGTCTATGCAAGCAACATCAGGTATGAGCAGGCTATTTATTTATCCCGGGTATAAATTCAAGGTTGTTGATAGGTTAATTACCAATTTTCATCTGCCTAAATCAACGTTGCTTATGTTGGTTAGTGCTTTTGCCGCAGGAGGCAAAAATTCGAAGAAGGGCATAGAGCTTATTAACTCAGCGTATCAGGAGGCTATAAAGAGACGATACCGTTTTTTTAGTTTCGGGGATGCTATGTTGATAATTTAATAGAGAAAAATATGAGCGAAAAACGCAAGTTTGAATTAATAAAAAAAAGTAAACAGAATAACGCAAGACTCGGGAAAATATATACATCACACGGTGAGATTAATACACCGGTATTTATGCCTGTAGGAACGCAGGGCACCGTAAAAACTTTAACACCTGAAGAACTAAAGGGAATAGGTGTAGAGATTATTCTTGGTAATGTCTATCATTTGTATCTAAGACCGGGTGATGAACTTATTAAGGAAGCCGGCGGGCTTCATAAATTTATGAACTGGCAAGGACCTATACTTACTGATAGCGGCGGGTATCAGGTTTTTAGTCTTGCAGAGTTGAGAAAAATCACTGAGGAACATGTGGAATTTAAGTCACATATTGACGGCTCAAGTCAATTCCTTGATCCTGAGAAAGTAATCCAAATACAGACTAATCTTGGCTCAGATATAATGATGAGTTTTGATGAGTGTATACCATACCCCTGCGAATATGATTATGCCAGACAGGCAATGGAAAGAACCCTGCGCTGGTCCGGAAGATGTAAGCAAGCATATATTAATAAGAATATTGAAGAGCAGCTGCTCTTTGGTATAACACAGGGCGGAACCTATAAAGACCTGCGTAAGAAGAGTATAGAGGGTACAATAGAGATAGGCTTTGACGGTTATGCTATCGGCGGGCTTTCGGTCGGGGAGCCAAAAGATCTGATGTTTGAGATTTTAAATGACACAATGACAATTTTTCCCGAGGATAAACCCCGTTATTTAATGGGTATAGGAACACCTGTTGATTTATGGGAATGTATAGAGCTTGGTGTTGATATGTTTGACTGTGTGATGCCTACGAGAAATGCAAGGAACGGTCAGGTTTTTACGAGTCGTGGGAAATTAGTTATTAAAAATGCAAAGCATAAAAGGGATTTTAGACCGCTTGATTTAGAATGTGATTGTTATACCTGTCGTAATTATACAAGAGCATATCTTCAGCATTTATTTAATGCAAAAGAAATACTCGCATTAAAGTTAAATACTTTACATAATCTTCATTTTATGATACAATTAATTTTTAAAATCCGTAGAGCAATCCAGGAAGATAAGTTTTTAGAAGAAAAGAAAAAATTCCTGGATAAATATATGAATATGGATTGATCAAATTAAAGGAGGAAAATACGATGCAACCAGGCGGAGGATTTGGAGGATTTTTACCTCTAATTTTTATCTTTGTGATTTTTTATTTTCTTTTAATAAGACCACAGCAGAAAAAGGCGAAGGAACACCAGAAAATGTTAAATGACCTTATGAAGGGTGATGAGGTTGTTACCAACGGAGGTATTCATGGAACAGTCACCAATATCCGGGGAAACCTTGTGGATATAAAAATTGCCCAAGATGTTAAGGTTGTTTTTTCTAAAGAAACGATTTCTGTTGTAAAAAAAGAGTCTGGTGTAACAGAAGGAAAGTAAATAATAAGGTAATCATTTTAAGGAGGGACCTCAAGTGGCTACAGTAACACTGGAGGATGTAAAAAAACATCCTTATGTAATTGCCTTTATAGAAGCAGCAGACAGACATATGGGGGCTATAGGATATACCGAACATGGGAGCAGGCATGCTACGCTGGTCTCTAACATAGCACAGAACGTGCTTTCCCGTTTGGGTTTTAAAAAACATATCATTGAGATGGCGGGTATCAGCGGGTATTTGCATGATTTAGGTAATGTTATATCCAGGTTTGACCATGGTATGGGCGGGGCGTTAATGGCGCTTCAGGTATTAAAGGACCTGCATATGGAGCCCAAGGATATAGCGGAAATAATGGGAGCAATCGGTAATCATGAAGAGGAGCAGGGAGACCCGATTAGTGAGATTGCCGCGGCTTTGATATTAGCGGATAAATCGGATGTGCACAGGAGCAGGGTGCGCAACCCCAATATGGCAACTTTTGATATTCATGACAGAGTAAATTATGCAGCCGAGAGATCATTCTTACGAGTCGATGAGAAGAAAAAAAGCATTGCTCTTGAGTTGACTATTGATACGGAAATATCAAGAGTTATGGAATATTTCGAAATATTTTTATCCCGTATGGTTATTTCAAGAAGAGCCGCGAGATTCTTAGAATGCAGGTTTGAATTAATCATCAACGGAACAAAATTATTCTAAATTATATACAACAGAAAGGGTAAAGAATGAATGATGCTATGAAAGTTAAGATTGTCTTGATTTCGCTTGTATTGATTATAACGGGCTGGTTTTTATATCCCACCCTCAGCTGGTATAGTCGTTCACCGGCCGAGAGGGAGGAATTGCAAAAGGATAATGATGATATTCTCGGGAAGATACTACAGCTCGGGTTAGATTTAAAAGGCGGTATACATGTGGTTTTAGAGGTGGATTCGTCTAAATTAGAAAAGGAGACTCCCAAAACCGAGGCGGTGAATCGTGCTATGGAAGTTATCCGTAATCGCATAGACCAGCTTGGTGTAACTGAACCGCTTATTCAGAAACAGGGGGATAGATGGATATTGGTTCAGTTACCGGGGGTAGAAAATGCTGACAGGGCAATCGACCTTATTGGTAAAACTGCTCTTTTGGAGTTTAAGCTTGTAGAAGACAGCCCTGAAAAAATTAAAGAGATTTTAGGTGATAAAAAATTCTCAGAGATACTTGCGGATGAAAAATTACAAGAGGAAATTGCTGAAAAAGGGTATGAATTATTGCTGAATAAAGATAATAATATCTTTTTGGTGGAGAAAAAGGCAGATGTTACAGGAGCATCTCTTGGTGATGCAAAGATTGATTTTGGGGGACAGTTCAACCAACCGCATGTAGCACTTGAGTTTAAGAGTGATGGAGTTAAAAAATTTGCCAGGGTTACAGGAGACAATATTAACAGGAGATTAGCCATTGTACTTGATGGTAAAATCCAGTCTGCTCCGGTTATCAGGAGCAAGATTCCTGATGGGAATGCAATAATTGAGGGTAACTTTAAGCTGCAGGATGCAAGTGACCTGGCCCTTGTTTTACGTTCAGGTGCTTTACCTGTTCCTCTTAAGATAGTAGAGAATAGGACTGTTGGGCCTTCATTGGGTCGGGATTCTATCGCCAAAGGTATTATGGCGATTATTATTGGCGGATTAGCTATAGTCTTATTTATGATGTTGTATTACAAGCTTTCCGGTTTAATTGCTAATATTGCACTGGTTTTGAATCTGTTTATTCTTTTGGGGGCTATGGCCGGGCTTCGTGCCACTTTAACACTGCCGGGTATAGCAGGTGTCATTTTAATGCTGGGAATGGCAGTTGATGCGAATGTGTTGATTTTTGAAAGAATAAGGGAAGAGATAAGAAACGGAAAGAGCATTCGTGTAGCTATTGATTCCGGGTATGAGAAGGCTTTTAAGACAATTTTAGACTCAAATGTTACAACGCTTGTTGCAGCGGCTTTTCTGTTCCAGTTCGGCACAGGTCCGGTTAAAGGTTTTGCCGTAACCCTGTCTATGGGTATTGTAATTAGTATGTTTACGGCTATTGTAGTTACTCATATGATATTTGATTTAATTCTAAAGGGTAGGGTAGTAGAACAGTTAAGTATATAATTGAAAATATCTAAAGGCGAAGGAGAAAATTTAATGCAATTTCTGGGTAAAACGAATATTGATTTTATTAACAAGAGAAAGACAGCTTTTTTACTTTCAGGGATACTTATTATTGTGAGTATTATTTCGTTGGTAGTCAAAGGAGGTCCTAATTTAGGGATTGATTTTGCCGGTGGGTCCTTGATTCAGTTAAAATTTGACAAGCTAATTACAACAGAAGAAATCCGCTCGATATTGACAGAAGGCGGTTTATCAAATGCTGAAATACAGCATTTTCCCGAGGATAACGTTATAATTATCAGGGTTAAGAAATCCAAGATGGCTGGTGCGGGTGTTTATAAGGAGGTAAAGGCGATACTTAAGAATAAGTTGCAAGGGAACAATTTCATAGTAGAACGCAATGAAATGGTAGGACCTGTAATAAGTAAAGAGCTGATCAAAAAAGCTCTTTTTGCCATCTTTTTTTCCTCTCTTGGAATTTTGCTTTACGTGACATGGCGGTTTAAAGGAGGAGTCTGGGGCATAGGAGGACTTATTGCGTTGCTTCATGATGTTTTAATCACAGTAGGAATTTTTTCGATTCTTAACAAAGAGATTACGCTTTCGATAGTAGCAGCGCTGTTGACCTTAGCCGGATATTCGATTAATGATACTATTGTTATTTATGACAGGATAAGGGAAAACATGAAACTTCGTAGGGGACAAAGGTTATACCAGATAGTTAACTACAGCCTTAACAATGTTCTCCCCAGGACAATTATCACATCCCTTACGACTCTGTTTGTGCTGGTTGCGCTTTTCTTTAAGGGCGGGACGGTAATTCACGATTTTTCGTTTGCTCTGTTGATAGGTGTTATTATAGGTACATACTCTTCAATCTTTATAGCGAGTCCTATTGTTTACGAGAAAATGGTCAAAAACCCCAGGATTCGTTAAGAACATTTATATAAATAGCAAATATCTGTGAAAGGAGGAGTCTATGGCTACTGAAACTCAGGTTATGGAAGCATTAAGAGGGATTGTAGAACCCAAGTCAGGAATGAGTTTAACAGATCTCGGGATAATAGAAGAAGTAAAAGTGGAAGCGGGAAATGTTAGAATAAAATTAGGGATAAATTTTGATCTTTATGTATCCCCGTCAGCGATTTATGTGATAAACTCAGTGAAGAAAAAGATCCATTCATTGCCGGATGTAAACCAGGTTGATGTGAGATTGCTTTCTGATAAATGGGAACCACAGATGGTTTAACTAAAAACTTTTAATTCGTAGACTGCGAGGATATAAAATGGAGCTTAACGAGAGAGATATAACCCGGGCTATAGTAAAGGAAGCCACAGAGGAATTTCTTAACAATCTAGAGGTTGATGTTGCTATAGCCGGTGGCGGTCCTGCAGGCTTGACTGCGGCCATGTATTTGGCCAAAGGAGGTCTGCGGGTAGTTATTTTTGAACGTAAATTAAATTATGGCGGAGGTATGCCGGGCGGTGGTATGCTTTTTCCAAAGGTAGTAGTTCAGAAAGAAGCAATACCTATTCTAAGAAGCGTAGGCACGCGTCTTAAAAAATCGCATGAGGGATATTATACAGCTGATTCAGTAGAGGCAATTTCTAGGTTAGGTGTTGGAGCAATGGATGCAGGAGCTAGGATTTATCCGGCAATCTCTGTAGAGGATATTGTCATCAGGGAAAATGACCGTGTTTCTGGTGTAGTAATTAACTTCTCAGTAATAAAGACAGCGGGGCTGCATGTTGATCCTTTGGGCATATTATCTAAATATGTAATTGATGCAACCGGGCATGATGCAGATGTTACCCGTACTTTAACCAGGAAGGTACCTGATGTTAAACTGGATACTTTTAATGGCGGGGTAGTTGGGGAAAAATCGATGTGGGCGGAAGTAGGAGAGAGAGAAATAACCCGCTATACGGGTGAGGTTCATCCTGGATTATTCCTTGCGGGTATGTCCGTAAACGCTGTTTATGGGCTTCCGAGAATGGGGGCGATATTCGGAGGGATGTTGCTTTCAGGCAAGAAAGCCGCAGAGATGATTCTGGAAAGATTAAAAAAACGAAAAACTAAAAAATGAGTTATACAAGGTTATTTAAAAGGAGCTGAGTAAAAATGACCAAAACTTATGCTCAGATAAATGAAAAAATAAAAAAGGGTAAAGCTGTTGTTGTCACTGCCGAAGAGATAATTGACTTGGTAAAGAAGAAAGGTGCCAAAAAAGTCAGCCAGGAAGTCGATGTTGTAACCACTGCTACGTTTGGTCCGATGTGTTCTTCAGGTGCTTTACTAAATTTTGGCCACAGTGATCCTCCTATCAAAATACAGAAACTATGGTTAAACGATGTTCCTGCCTATGCGGGTTTGGCTGCAGTTGATGCATATATCGGTGCTACCGAACTTTCTGAGACTCAAGGCATAAACTATGGCGGAGCCCATGTTATAGAGGATTTAATTTCAGGTAAAAAAGTGAAACTCTATGCCACTTCTTTAGGTACGGACTGTTATCCTGCTAAGGAAATAGAAACATCAATTACACTAAAATCAATTAATCAAGCAGTGTTGTTCAATCCGCGCAATGCATATCAGAATTATGCTGTAGCTGTAAATTCGTCAAAAAAGACTCTTCATACATACATGGGGATCCTCTTGCCGGAATTTGGTAATGCTACATTTTCGAGCGCAGGAGAACTAAGTCCTTTAATTAATGACCCGGAATATAGAACCATAGGAATAGGGACAAGGATCTTTTTGGGGGGCGGCGTTGGATATGTGGCATGGGAAGGTACTCAACATAACCCTTCTCAAAAGCGTGATAAAAAAACCAAAATTCCTGTTGCTCCGGCGGGTACTTTGAGTCTTATTGGCAACCTAAAAGACATGAACAGGGATTTCTTGCGAGCCGGAATATTTGAAAAATACGGCGTTAGTCTGTTTGTAGGAATAGGAATTCCTATCCCTATTTTGGATGAAGAGATGGTTGTAAGGACAAGTATTAGCAACAAGAGTGTTTACACCACGATTCTTGATTATAGTGTCCGCAAGCGTAAAAGACCAAGTTTGGGCAAGGTATCCTATGCTCAACTGCGAAGCGGATATATTAACATTAAAGGTAAAAAAGTTCCTACAGCTTCTATTTCCAGTTTATACAAGGCCAGGCAGATTGCAAATATATTAAAGAGATGGATTAAAGACGGGAAATTCTTCCTGCAGGAGCCTATAGAGAGATTATCTTTAAGAACAAAACTTAGAAGTTTGGAATAAGGGAGATGGTTTTATGGTTCAAAAAAGGGTGGTTCTGACTTTTCCACAGGATTTGATTGAGCAGCCGATAATATATAAGCTGGTGAAAGACCATGACCTGGTGTTGAATATTTTGCGAGCACAGGTTACACCTGAAGAAGGTAAAATGGTCTTAGAGTTAGAAGGTTCTTCGGATAATATCAAAGAAGGTTTGAAATATTTACATGAGAAAAAGGTAAAAATTGAACCGTTAGCTAAAGACATAAAATTAAATGATAAAGAATGCATCAGTTGCGGTGCCTGTATTGCTGTTTGCTCAACCGGGGCGCTATCTTTAGATACCAAAACGGCTAAATTAAATTTTGACCGGGATAAATGTATTTTATGCGGGTGTTGTATACCTGCCTGTCCTTTGCGCTTAATAGAGATTGAAATTTAACTTATATTAACCAAGGAGATATAAGTGAAAAGATTGATTTATAGAATTTTATTCTTGTTGGTTGTTTTCTTCATGACTGCGTATGGCTCTGTTCTTGCCGAGGATGCTCCCACGCTCTATAACAGTTATGACGGTGTGGTGATCGGGGCGAGGGCCATAGGTATGGGAGAGGCATTTGTGGGTTTAGCAGATAATGCCGATGTCGTTTACTGGAATCCTGCGGGTTTAATTCAGCTCCCGGTGAATATGTTTAGTATCGGGTTTAATGTCCAGACCATAACTAAGGAAGATATAAACGAGGTTTTTAGTCAGGATCCCCTTAAGGGAGGCAAGTTAATTTACTTATCGTTTGCCGGCAATCAGGGCGGTCTGACATGGAGACCACTTTCCTCCTTTAAGCAGAACACTTATATAGAAGACACCTCCACCAATACCCAAACATGGGAAGAGAAAGAGATAAGGATAAACGAATTCCTTCTTTCTATCGGTGTTCCTTACACTGAGAATATGAATGTGGGTTTTAATCTTAATTATCTGAGCGGGAGTCTTGCGGTATCAAGCAAAAGCAAGACAGGAGGGGTATGGAACGAGCCTTCTGCTAATGTTTCCAGCGGGCAGGGTTTCGGCTTAGATTTCGGTATGCTTTATAAAATGACCCCGTTTATGAATTTAGGGATAATGTGTCAGAACCTGGCTGCGTATATGTACTGGGATGATTATGCAAGGGATAAACTACCGCTTAATTTACGTATAGGAACCTCTCTTAGATTAAGCAACCTTTTGACTTTTGCATATGATTTTGAAAGAAGATTTTATCAAAATAGAGAAGATTTAGAGATGTACCACTTAGGGATGGAGCATCTATTTTTTAAATCTGTTGCAATACGCTACGGAATTTATGGGACAGACTGGAATGATCCAAAGCAGGTAACATATACTGTCGGCATGGGATATTTTAAGGATAATTATTTTGTAGATATAGCCATGAGGAAATATTTTGTTAATCTTGCGCCCGACGAAGTTGTTCCTGTATATAGCGATGAAATAATATATACATATCTCTGCACACTAACAATTCCTTTTTAATAAGGAACCGGTTATATTGCTTTTTTTACTTTTTGCGACCTCAGGCATCTGGTGCATACGTACGCTTTTTTCTTTACTCCGTTTAATATTATTTTAACCTTTTGCAGGTTTGCCTTAAACCTTCTTTTTGTTTTATGATGAGAATGACTAATTGTATTACCGCTGCGTGTTGTTTTACCGCAAATTACACATTTAAGAGCCATGAATCCCTCCTGATGAAATTATATTAACAGATTAGATTTTGCATATATATACCATATTAACAAAATTTTAGCAAGTAAAATCTGTATAAATCCGTATCTCGTATCTCTCGCCTGAGGCGGACAGGCGTGAATCGCATCTCGTAAATTAATCAAATCATTTATTCAAATAGCTATCCGCCTAAGGCGGATCTCAGTCATTAATTTTCTTAACGAGATACTAGATACAAGATACGAGCAACGAGATGAAGGTTATCTAATGGACATAGATAAGCCTGTGCGTTATGTAAAAGGTGTAGGACCTAAAAAGTCGGCCTTATTAAATAAAATAGGTGTTACTACTGTATATGACCTTCTCACGTATTATCCGCGGACCTATGAAGACAGGACACGACTAAGGCTTATAGCCCAGATCCAGGACGGTGAGTTCACATCTGTTCAGGCTACTGTAACAGGACATACTGTTATCTCCACAAAAAAAAGAAAAAAATTACTGAAGATAACCGTTAATGACGGAACTGGTAAAGCTACATTGATCTGTTTTAATCAGCTATATCTTAAGGATTATCTTAAAAGAGGTACAACAATTATAGTCAGCGGAAAATTCGAAAAGGCAGTCCGGCAAGTCACAATTAGCAATTTCTCTTATGAGATACTCTCCAAAGATATTGAGGATTTGATTCATACAGGCAGGATTGTTCCTATCTATCCATTGGCCGAAGGAGTTAACGGAAGGTTTCTTAGGTCTTTGATAAAAAAGGTTGTTGATGAATGTGTCCCTAACTTACCTGATATGCTGCCTGATGAGATTAAAAAGAGGAACAACCTGATTGGCTTGGCTGATGCCCTAAGAAATATACATTTTCCGGAGAGTTTTGCGCTTAAGGATGAGGCATACGACAGATTAGTTTTTGATGAATTCTTTTTATTGGAGTTAGGATTAGCCACAAGAAAACAAAAAAATAAGAGTCTCAATAAAGGCATAAATTATACAATTAAGAGGACTTTATTATCTGCTTTCCGTGATGCTCTACCTTTTGATTTTACCCAGGAGCAGAAAAAGGTCATTAATGAGATTTTTAATGATATGCAATCTTCAAGGCCGATGAACAGGTTGCTTCAGGGTGAAGTAGGCAGCGGAAAAACGGTGGTGGCATTGGCGGCTTTGCTTTTAGCTGTAGAAAATGATTATCAGGGAATGCTAATGGTTCCTACTGAAATCCTGGCACAGCAGCATTACTTGAGTTTGACCCAGATCTTAAAACCCTTAATTGATGGACAGAAGCTTCGTTTATGCCTTTTAATAGGTGGGCTGAGAAAAAAAGAAAAAGATAAACTTAAGAATTCGATAATGAAAAAAGAAGTAAATATTATTATCGGTACCCATGCTCTTATCCAGGAAGGAGTTGTATTTAACGATTTAGCGTTGATCGTTATAGACGAGCAGCATAAATTCGGGGTTATTCAGAGGGCAAAGGTGCGTAAAAAGGGTTTTAATCCGGATGTTTTAGTAATGACGGCTACTCCGATTCCACGTACGCTTTCTCTAACAGTATATGGTGACCTGGATGTTTCTGTTATTGATAAGTTACCGCCGGGCAGGGGTTCTATAGAGACTCTGAAAGTAACCGAACAAGAAGCCTATGAGTTAGTAAAGAGGGAAGTTGAAAAAGGACGTCAGGTATATATTGTCTATCCGCTTATAGAGGAATCAGAGAAGCTGACCTTAAAAGCCGCGAAGATTATGACAGAGAAATTACAGAAAAAAGTCTTTAGACAGTTTAGCCTGGGGCTTCTGCATGGCAGGATGAGCGGAACTGAAAAAGAGAAAATTATGAGCTCATTCAGGAAAAAGGAAATAGATATACTTGTTACAACAAGTGTAATAGAAGTAGGAATGGATATTCCTAATGCCAGTGTTATGGTTATAGAAGAAAGCGGCCGTTTTGGTCTGGCAAGTCTGCATCAATTACGCGGGCGTGTGGGAAGAGGCCATTATAATTCCTATTGTATATTGACAGGGAAAACCTCAACCCCCCAAGCAAGAAAAAGAGTAGAAACTATGCTTGCTACGAATGATGGATTTAAGATTGCTGAGGAAGACCTGGCTCTGCGCGGGCCTGGCGAA
>DAOVJB010000039.1 GCA_030673425.1 Elusimicrobiota bacterium
AGATACCAAACAGCTTACAAATGTAACTTTTACAGATACCGAATTTGAGGTAATCACCAGAACTCCTCCGGAAATGGAATCTGATCTCTATATTTTAACGGTTGAATCCGGCTCAGAATTAAAAACTATACAAATACCTGCTCCTGACGGAACGATAGGGGGATGGCAGAACATAATCGAATGGGCAAAATTCATCGGGGCTAATACTATCTGGTATTTAGGAGGTCAAACCGCCGGGTGGAGAGAAAAAATAGACGAAGATTTCCCATGGAATAAAAGCAACTTCGGAATGCTTCCTGAATTTGCTCAGGAGGTACACCGTAACGGCTTAAAGTTCGGAGTATGGGTAGGCGCTTATCTTACATTCGGCATGAAGCAATATAGGGTTGACAAATATACATATGCATGGAATTACGATGAAGAATCTGATGAATGTATTCATACTGACAGAACAATCTCGCTTGGTGATGATAAAAGAAAACAGGATATTATAGATTTCATTAAACAGGTATCTGAAATCCCGGAAGTTGATTATATAGGAATAGATTACATCCGCAATGTTTTCGGCGGTTATGAAATGGTAGATGAATTCATACTGGATATGAATCCTGTCTTACCGGACGGTTGGCCGTTGTATCCTCTAAACGAAAGGATGAAGTGGCTTGCTAAGAAAGTCATAAAAAGGGAAGACGGGAAACTGATTGACCAATGGAACTGGTGGAGAGCACACTATGTTGCTAATATATTAAAGGATATAAAGGAAGCCTCTGAGATTAAACAGCCATTATGGGTATTTACTTTAAGTTGGGAAAAGGGCTGGCAACACGGGCAAGACCCTGTAATGATGAATGATGCAGGAGCAGATATAGATGCTGTAATGCTATATGAAGCAGATAACTGGCAATTCGAACAGCTTCTTAAAGAATGGCACAGTTATGTTAGGAGAGAACAGGTCAACCTGGTGGTAGGTAACCAGATTGACTGGTTGGTACACCAGACAACTCTTGACCCTGCGGGTCCGGAAGAATTTTATATGCGTCTAAGGCGAGGTGCCTCTGAAATATATAATGATTCCCAAGCCCTGGGAATGTTCTGCCATGACTTGATTAGAGCGTTACGGGGAAGAATAGGTCCTTATCCGACTTTAGAATGGGTTGTAGCCGGGGGAGCTGCTTTTTCTAAATTAAAAGAAGAAAAGGGGGAAACTTCCTTATCTGCTATAATCACGACACCTGATGAAATAAATGAAGATAAAAGTTTCAAGGTAAGTGTAACAGTAGAAAATCTTAGTGATGAATGCGTTGAGAATATTAACGTAGAAATTTTTGATACCGAAGGTTTAACTCTTATCAGGCAGAAGACAAAGACAATCCCGCAAATAAAAGAGAATTCTCTAAAGACGGTAAACTTTAAGATAAAGATTAATGATGTTTCTCTATTAAGAGAAGGGCAATATATGATAGCAGCCCTAACCACCTGGCAGGAAAATGAAATCACCAGGAAATATATCTGTTTTGATTACGTCAAGATTAATAACAATAACAAAGAAGAAGTAACAATCTTAGACACTGAATGAAAATGAGGTAGGTTATGCTGGCTGTAGTGCAAAGAGTAACCGAAGCAGATGTCAGTATAGATAAAGAAAAAATAGCCTGGATAAATAAGGGACTGGTAATATTTTTAGGTGTGGGAAAATCAGACACCTCAGAAGATATTAAGTACCTTGCAGATAAAATCGTAAATTTAAGAATATTTTCTGATAGTGATAAAAATATGAATTTATCAAGCTTAGATGTAGATGCCGAATTACTGGTGGTCTCCCAGTTTACCCTTTATGGTGATTGTCTTAAAGGTAAACGCCCTGATTTTACCAGGGCAGCAGGAAGAGAAAAGGCTGAACAACTATACAACGAATTTGTAAACAAGATAAAAGAATATCCGTTAAAAGTCGCAACCGGAAAATTTGCGGCAATGATGAATGTAGGAATACATAATGATGGACCGGTAACATTAATCGTCCAAAGCAAAAAGGAGGGAATAAAAGATGGAAAGTAAAAAGGTTATGATGTACCTGGTAGCAGGGTTATATTTCGCCTCGGTAATCGTAGGAATTTTCCTCGTCATACAATCTGCTCCCAGGGGAAAAACGGTAAAACCCAGAGGGGTAGATTTTAAGTTAAAACAAAAAGGGGTAGCTGTAGTTTATATCTATGGACCGATAAGCGTGGCACAGCAGGAAACACCGATGCCTTTCTGGGGATTTGGTTCTGACAGAATTGTAACAAGACTTAAGAAAATCCGCAGAGACCCTAATGTAAAAGCAGTGGTCTTACGCATCAACAGCCCTGGCGGTAGCGTAGGAGCTGTGCAGGAGATCTACCAGGAAGTAGAAAAGCTTAAAGGACAGGGTAAAAAAGTTGTTGTATCCATGGGGGATGTAGCTGCAAGCGGCGGATATTATGTCGCATGTATAGCAGATAAAATCATGGCTAACCCGGGAACAATCACAGGCAGTATCGGAGTTATTGCGCAACTGGGAAACGTTGAGGAACTGTTCAAGAAAATCGGAGTAAAAATCGAAGTTATAAAAAGCGGGAAACACAAAGACATAGGCTCGGCCAGCCGCCCTATGACTCACCAGGAGCGTAAGATATTACAGGATTTAATAAATAATGCTTACGAGCAATTTCTGGAGGCTATCGTAAATGGGCGGAATATGCCTTATGAAGAGGTAAAAAAATTAGCCGATGGAACTATTTACACAGGTCAGCAGGCCAAGGAAAACGGCTTAATAGACGAATTAGGCAATCTTGAGGAAGCCATAAATCTGGCCGGTAAGTTAGCCGGAATAAAAGGAGAACCTAATATTATAAAAGATTATACTCCTTTTGAAAGACTCTTTGACATATTCGGACAGCAATTTGAGGAAAATGCCTTTAATAAGATATTGAATAAAAAAGGACTCCGTTTAGAATATATACTTGAGTAGGAGGAAATTATGCAGGTATCAGAAGTTTTATATGATATTATAGTTGCACCCAAAGAAGGCATACAAAAATTCCGTCTTTTAAGGAAGAACTTACTTATCTCAATAATAATAGTTTTAATCGGCATCTTCAGCCAGACATTAGCCAGTCTCATAATAAATTCTCCTCCTTTAGGTTACCTAACGTTTTTCTTAAGTTTTGGATTTATAAGCAAGTTCCTGTTTATCCTGAGTTTCTGGATATTTCTGGCAGCAATGTTTCATTTTCTAGCCTCATGGAGCGGCGGAACAGGTAAAGTAAAAGAATTATTTATACTGCTCGGGATAGGTTTCATACCATGTTCTCTCCTGCCAGCCGGAGCTATATTAGCAAAAGCTCTGGGACCCACAGGCTATATGCTTTATGCTATTTTTTATTTATTTCTGTTGGTCTGGTTTGTGCGTTTGCAGATTCTATCTCTAAAGGAGGTTTACTCAATCCCGACTGAGAAAGCCTTCTTTATCTATATAGCTCCTTTATTAATCGCGGTAGCGTTCGGATTTATTCTATTCCTTCTGGGTATCGGGAGTATTATTTTCTTAATAGCTTCAAATATATGAACCTTAAACCATCTTACTTAAAGCTTTATGCAACAGGCGAACTTAAAAAGAGAGTTAAGAGTATAAATTCAATATTAGAAAAATGCTCTCTCTGTGCGAGGAAATGCGGAGTTAATCGCCTTAAGAATGAGGAGGGCTTCTGTAAAGTCGGCAGGCTGTCAAAAGTTTCAAGTTTCAATGCCCATTTCGGTGAAGAACCTCCTATTTCCGGAATCTCAGGTTCAGGAACAATCTTCTTTACGCATTGCAACCTGCAATGTGTTTACTGCCAGAATTATCCGATCAGTCAACTGGGACATGGTGAAGAGGTAAGCAGCAAAAACCTGGCCGGGATGATGTTGTCTTTACAAAACAAGAAATGTCATAACATTAATTTTGTTACTCCGACCCATGTTATAGGACAGATTCTCGAGGCTTTAGAGATAGCGATAGAAAAAGGGCTCAGTATCCCGCTGGTATATAACTCAGGGGGATACGATTCTGTTCATACACTGAAATTATTAGAAGGCATCATAGATATCTATATGCCGGATGCAAAATATGCACTTGATGCAATGGCAGTAAAACATTCCAATGCCCCTGGTTATCCAGACATCAATAAAAAAGCTCTGTCGGAAATGTACCGCCAGGTAGGGGATTTAATAATGGATGATGACGGAATAGCACAAAGGGGGCTACTTGTCAGACATCTTGTTTTACCCGGGAATATTTCAGGTTCAAAAGAGGTTCTGGGTTTTATCGCAGATAAAATTTCAAAAAATACTTATATGAGTATTATGGCGCAATATCACCCGGCATACAGGGCATATGAATACCCGCTACTTTCACACAGAATTTCTCATGAAGAATATGCTTCTGTATTAGAGACCGCTGATGAATTAGGACTCCAGCGGGGTTGGAGGCAAATTCTTTAACAAAGAATAAAAATATAATGAAAAAACTTAAGATTTTTATACTTTTATTAATCTATTTCCTGGCTTTAATTTTACTGGGCCTGGCCCATTCAGAAGGAAAACCATCAGGACCCGAGTATTATCCTCTAAAGGAAGGTCATAGGTGGACATACATTGTTTCAAGGGTAGACGGAAAAGGAAAAAAATTCACTCAGGAAGTAACCGTACCGGGAAAAGACAAATACAAGGGTAAGGAATACATAATTCTCCAACAGAAAGATAAAAGGGGAAAAGTTCGTTCTTTTTGTATAAAAGATAATACAGGAGTCTATTGGAAAAGACTCTCCGGAACTTCAAAATTTTTGGTGGGAGGATCTAGTGTTTTCACAAAACCCATTCCTATCTTGCAGTTTCCTCTTACTGTTGGAACCAAATGGGATTGGGAAGGAACCTTAAAAGTACCTTTATTCGTAGATAAAAAGATAAAGATGCGCTGCAGAGTGGTAGCGGAAGAAGAGATAAAGGTACCAGCAGGCACATTCAGGTGCCTGAAAATCCACATTCATCAGTTACGTAATAAAGAAGTATCAGATGAATACGGATGGTATGCTCCGGGTATAGGACAAATAAAGTATATAGGAAAAGAACTCGAGAAAGAATTGATGAGCTATTCGCTGGTAAAATAGGTTAACAGATTCATTAAGGAGGCATAAGATGAACAGGAAACCTGTAGTCGCCGGACAATTCTACGAGGCGCAGGTCCCAAGATTAAAAAAACAGATAGAACAATATATTGACGTAAAAGCTAAAAGAGAAGATGTCCTGGGAATTGTAGCTCCTCATGCAGGATATATGTTTTCAGGAAAAGTCGCGGGAAGTGTTTACTCCAGAATCAACTTCCCGGACACTTTTATAATAATCGGACCTAATCATCATTTAATCGGAATGTCTCCGGCTATAGTAACAGAAGGAGCATGGGAAACACCTTTAGGAACTGTTAAAATTGATGTGGAGCTGGCCGAGAAAATTTTAGCCGATTCCGAAATACTTGAAGAAGACTCCTTAGCTCATCTGGGTGAACACTCCATAGAGGTACAGATTCCCTTTATGCAGTATTTAGGAGGCGATTTTCAAATCGTGCCGATTAACATGCGTGATTATGATAAAAAAAGCTGTAAAAATTTAGGAAAGAGTATCTCTAAAGCGGTCCGGGAAGTAAATAAAAAAGTTATAATTGTCGCCAGCACAGATATGACTCATTACGAATCCCAGACTATGGCAAACAAAAAAGATAAATTGGTAATAGACGAAATCTTAAAACTCAGTCCTCTAGGGATGCTTGAAACAGTAGAAAAGTATGGTGTTACAATGTGTGGTCCCGGACCAACAGCCATAATGCTTTTTGCCTGCAAAAACTTAGGGGCAAAAGAAGCACAACTTATACTATATAACACCAGCGGTGATATAATCGGGGATTACGAACAAGTAGTGGGATATGCCGGAATAATAGTTAAATAAAAATAAATCAGAACAGGAGAAATATAGATGACCGAACTAAGGAAAGACCCGCTTATAGGACGATGGATTATCACCGGTACAAGAAATAAAGAGGAATTCTTCCAATTTATTAAAAACCCCGACCAGGAATGGGGTGAATGTCCTTTCTGTTCCGGTCATGAAGAAGTAACCCCACAGGAAATCTTTGCGGTCCGCAAACCCAAAAGCAAACCCAATGCAAGCGGATGGGATGTCAGGGTAGTTCCGAACATCCGAGGAGTGTTCAATATTGAAGGAGAGGTGGGAAGACGAGGAAAAGGATTATATGACCTGATGAATAACGTAGGAGCGCATGAGATAATTATAGAAACACCCAAACATATAAAAAATATAGGTAACCTGTCACCTGAACAGATAAAAAAGGTAGTCTCTACCTATCAAAAAAGAATCAAAGACCTCCAAGGCGATATACGCTTTAAGTATGCGTTAGTCTTTAAGAATCAATTCAAGGAATCAAAATTTTATATCAATCATGCACACTCACATTTAGTAGCTATGCCTTTAACCCCTAAAATCATAAAAGACGAGTTAAAAAATTGCCACGCCTACTATGCCTATAAACAAAGATGCCTTATTTGCGATATCCTTGAACAAGAGATGAAATCCGGAGAAAGAATAGTTGATGAGAGTGACGCTTTCCTGTCGTTTGTACCTTTTCATTCACACCTTCCATTCGAAACCTGGATTGTACCCAAAAAACATAATGCTGATTTTACAAAAGAAGACGAAAATATAACGCTGGCGCTTGCCAGGAGTCTAAAGACCACACTCTCTAAACTCGCTAAGTTACTTGATGATCCCAGAATAAATTATGCAATTCACACAATACCTTTTTTAAGAGCCAGGGAAGGGTACTGGAAAACGATAAATGAAGATTATCACTGGCACCTTGAGATTTATCCCCACCTGATGGGACTTACCGGCTTTGAGTTAGGAACAGGTTCTTATATCCAGCCGTTACTCCCGGAGGTATGCGCTAAGCTCCTCCGAGAAACACCGATATAATAAAATTAAAGATTTTGTGAGGAAAAATGAATAAAACAAGCACACAAAAAATAAGTAAATTTGGTAAGAAATTAGTTCATTATGGATTTGTCTATTCCCATTTTGGCAATATAAGTGTGCGGCTGGGAAACAAACTGCTGATCACCCGTACAGGATGTATGTTAGATGAAATTACTAAAAATAAATTAATTACGCTTGATATCAGAAATCCTTGCGATTCCGACATGCTTTCATCCATAGAAACCATTGTTCATCGCCAAATCTACCTTAACACCGAGGCTCAGGCGGTTATTCACATTCATTCTATCTTTGCAGTTATAGAATCAATAATAACTCGAACAAAAGAGATAATCCCTATTACACATGAAGACAGATATTTTCTTGATAAAATACCTATAATAACCGGAAAAAGTGGGTCAGGAGAATTAGCAAAAAACGTAGCAGGAGCCTTAAAGAAATATAAAGGTATAATCATCAAGAAGCATGGCTCAATCGCTATAGGTAAAACACTTGAGGAAGCCTATGTACATATATGTTCAATAGAGCATAGCTGTAAAATAAAATACTATACGGATTTAACAAAATAAATTGAAAATGAAAAACTCAGGCTACCTTTTGTTAGGAAATTTATGTTAAAGTTTATCAGAGATATTCTTTTTAAGATAAAGGATGCTTTCGTAGGTCATAAATTCCTATGTGACAGCTGTATGTATGATTATGGAAATGCCTGTGTGCGACCCGAACGTCCTAACGCAATCCGTTGTCCTGATTATAAAAAGAGATAAAATAATCCATGGATAAAACTTCTTTTGAACAATTGGTTCTACAAGCACTGGATGAGCTCCCGCGTAGGATCTGGCTCAAAATAGAAAACATCGCGGTAGTAGTTGAAGAAAAACCTTCCCGGGAACTTTTATCCAGGCAGGGAATAAAATCGCCCGGGACTTTACTCGGGCTATATCACGGGGTACCTAAAAGTAAAAGAGGGCTCCATTATGCGAACGTTCTTCCTGATAAAATAACTATCTTTAAAAAACCTATTGAATCTTTATGTCAAAATAAGATACAATTAGTCCAAAAGATAAAAGAAGTCGTGCTGCATGAAATCGGCCATTATTTTGGATTTAACGAACAGGAACTCAAAAAATACCTCAATACATAATAAAAAGTATAGGAGGTAGATTCTATGGCCAACAAAGTAGTAGTCCACTTTTTAGACAAAAGGATTAAAAAAGGTTTCACATACGATTTTGGTCCTGATAAAGATACGATACATGTAACGGTATCTGATGAAAAAGGGGAGAAGTCGATAATTGAGGTCGGCCTAAACGCTCTTAAGGCAATATTCTTTGTAAAAGACTTGAAGGGTAACAAAGACTATACCGAAAAGAAAACTACAGAATTCAGGGTAATAGGAGCCAAAAAGATCAAAGCAGTTTTTATTGACGGGGAAACTATGATAGGTTCCACAATCTCATATAATCCCAACAAAAAAGGACTATTCATCACACCCTGTGATCAGGATTCTAATAACGTGCGTATTTACG
>DAOVJB010000133.1 GCA_030673425.1 Elusimicrobiota bacterium
AAATTTATAAAAGAAAATGATAAGAATATTCCAATAGCCGATAAATCAACGAAGCTTTATGAGGGTTGCGGCGTTATCCCCAGAATTACATCAAAAAAAGGCATAACCAGCGTAAATTATTACATTTCTCAATACGATGGAACAATAAGATTTGTTGATGAACAAATAGGTAGAATAGTAACAGAGCTAAAGAGATTAAATTTGTATAATAATACCCTCATAATTATTACTTCAGATCACGGAGAAAGCATGGGTGAACATAACTATTATTTTGTTCATGGGCATAACTTGTATGATGAATTGTTGAATGTTCCCTTGGTTATCAGTCATAAAAGCTTACCTAAAGATAGGATAATTAATAGACAGGTTAGATCAATGGATATTATGCCAACCATTCTCGAAATTGCTGATATAAGTCTTCCTGAAAGTATTGAGGGTGAAAGTTTATTACCTTTGATTAAAGAAGGAGAATATCATGCGCGATATGCTTTTAGCGAAACCAAAGAAAAGAAATCAATTAGGACCCAAGATTGGAAGCTTATATATGATGCTTCCGAGGATAAATATAGTCTGTATAACCTTAAGGACGATCCTCAAGAGTTAAAAAATTTGGTTAATGAGAGAAAAATAGAATTTCAGACTCTAAAGAAAAAGCTACATCATTGGCTAAAAATACAGCCAAGATTTTTACCGAAGGAACAGCCCCTTGACGAAGAAACAAAGAGGAAATTGAGAAGTCTTGGGTATGTGCAATAGAATAATAACACTATCGAAAAATAAAGAGTTAGTTGATGAATAAAATCATACTCAAGCTGCTAAGTAAGAAAAAGATACTCATTACAATACTATCAGTGGCCGTGGTTTGTGTTTCTATTGCAGGTCTCAAGATGTATACTTCTAAGGGAAACTATCAAGATATTATTGAAAATAATTATCCTGATTTTACAGAGTTTATAAAAGAGTTAAATAAAGAGAGTGTATTTACCAGGCACATAAATTCATACCCCGAATCTGTTGATGTATTTAGAATAGCGCCAAGATTAAGAAAATTTTGCATGGAGCGGAGTCATTTTTGTATTGAGTTTCTGCAATATTTAAATCAACATCCTGAAAAAGCAGAACAAATATATAATTCAGCCGAGCCGCATAAAGAATTAGTAAAATTTTTTTCTACATTTAAATGGAAATGAAAAGTTCCCGGGACTAAGCCTTCGAAGAGGGGTTGGCAATTTTCCCTGATTTGGCAGGAATTTGACTACAACCTTATCCTGCGCGTTTTGCGCTTGGGTTTGGTTAAGGATCATTGAGGAGGGTTTATATTTTAAAAAAATCTTGACCTACTTTTATCTTAAGTATAGAATATGATATTGTTGCAAAATAGGCAAAAAGTGTCATTCCCGCGAAAGCGGGAATCCAGAAAGGCAATAGAATCAACGACTATAGATTATCCGGTCAAGCCGGATAATGACAAAAAGGTATTTTACACCAGTGCCGATATATCAAAAATAGGAGATATTCAGATACGAAATTTCTCCGTTTTATTGCTGCATATATGCTTATTAGGGTAAAAATAACAGAAAAGGGGAATATTCAAAATGAAATTATCTGTTGCCGCACAATGGGATAAGGCATTAATTGATGGGCTTTCACAGTTTAAAGAGGTAGA
The DNA here is from genome assembly GCA_030673425.1 of Elusimicrobiota bacterium. Classification (GTDB taxonomy): domain Bacteria; phylum CAYTYR01; class UBA6262; order DAOVJB01; family DAOVJB01; genus DAOVJB01. The sequence goes on from DAOVJB010000133.1 coordinate 1,667, forward strand.
TTCGGTTTATGCCAAGCTTGGCACAGATAAAGTAGGGGGCGGTAGAGCCTCTTTTGTACTTCCAAAATTAGGCCGAAGAAGAGCCGAAGATTATATAAAATATACGCACTCTAAAGGTATCAAATTTATTTATCTTTATAATGGCTCTTGTTTAAATGCAATGGAATTTTCCAAAAAGGGAAGAGATAAGCTATTATGGGAGCTTGATTGGGCAGTAAATAGGGCAGGGGTTTATGGGATAACCGTATCGACTAACTACCTTTTTAAGCTGGCAAGGAAAAGGTATCCTAAACTTCCAATTGGCATAGGGGTATTTACTTGGATGGGTGAACCCCAAAGGCTCAAATACTTTGAAGACCACGGTGCAAGCTGGATTGTTTTAGCTTTCAATATAAATAGAGATTTTAGGTTATTAGAGAAAATCAGAAAAGCAATTAAGCATACTGATTTAACTCTCTTTTTGAACAATATTTGTTTGTATCATTGCCCTCATCAAACTTATCACCCTAATGTTTTAACTCACTTTTCTCAATCTCATAACAGGTCTTCCAACGTTTGTGTTGATTATCATACCTGGACATGTAATAAAATAAAATTAGATACACCCGAAGAACTTCTAAAATCAAGATGGATAAGGCCGGAAGATCTGAAGGTGTATGAAGAGATAGGGTATGAGCATTTTAAAATAAGTGATAGGTCAAGGGCATCCTCATGGTTAATAAGAGCAACCGAGGCTTATGTTAAAAGAAGTTATGATGGTAATCTTATGGATATATTGTCTTTGGAGATACCAGGGGATGAGAAGAATATTCAACCGGAGATAAATAAAAATTTTAGAAAGCGGCTTCTTAAGTACACTAAATCTGATAGAGTTTGGCTTAAGGGTTCATTTGGCTGGGGTAAGTACGGCAGGCCTTATATCGATAATAAGAAATTAAATGGTTTTTTGAATGTAAAGTTTCTCGAGAATCATGATTGTGACTCTTGGGATTGTGATAACTGTGGATATTGTAAAAGATGGTCTCAAAAAGCAATGTTTTTTCCTAATGAAGAGGCCCACCAGAAGCTAAGGATGATTTTGGGACAGTCTGTGACTGAATTTCTTCATAATAGGTTATTCTACAGTCATAGAGAATTAATGGGAAAAGGTGAGAAGGCACAAGCAGATAAGGAAAAGACAGTAGAAGTTAGAGAAGAGCTACCGAAGAAAAAGGAAATATCAGCGTCAAAATGAAATTAACAGTAACTACTAACTGGGCTGATGATTTTATAGATAGAGTACGTGGGTTTGAAGAGGTGGAATGGATTAGGGGGAGGCTCTATAAGGATGAGATAGGGAGCCGGGATGTGTCCTTTAATAACTTTTCCAAGCGCCCCACCCGTAAAATAATCGAGAAGGCAATAAAAAAAATACATTCCTGCGGTAAGAAATTTTCTTATATGTTCGATGGCTCCTGTACAAGCAATAAAGAATATAGCTGGGAGGGACAAGAAAAAATACGGGAGAATCTCAGATGGATAGATGATTCCGGAGCGGATTCAGTGATAGTTATTGCACCGTATCTGGTGGAGGTAATTAAGGGACAATTTCCTCGGTTAAAGGTAGAGCTTGCCAGCGCTTTTCTCGTAATTGGTGAGATAAAAAGGATAAAATATTATAATGGATTATTAGGTGTGGATTCAATGGTTATAAAGAATGAACATAATAGGAATCCCAGGCTTTTGAAGGCATTTAAGAAGGTTGCTAATTGTAATCTAAAGCTTGTAGCGAATTCTATATGTTTATATTGTTGCAATTTTTTGACTGATCATAGCAATGTATTATCTCATATTTCGAACTTTACGGCAGAGGTTGAAAACTCTCGTTATTATAACTATATTTGTAATAAAATGCGATTAGATAAACCTGAGGAGCTTATAAAGGCTCCCTTTATAAGACCTGAGGATATAAGTATATATGAATCTTATGGCTATGAAGATTTTATTTTAGATTTGAATTCGCCCCATACTGATGATGCAATACGTACTATCAAGGCTTATATCTCAAGAAGATATGACGGCAATCTTCTTGAAATTTTGTCCTCCAAGGGAGAAAAGCCGTTTCAGAATGATAATGGTAAGGTAGAAGAAGATGCTCCACAGCTTGATAATAGAGGACTTGATGGATTTATAAAATATTTTGTCGATGGTAATGAATGTCATTATAGTGTGTGCGGGACAGAGTGTAACTATTGTAAGGGCTGGCGTAAAACAATACATTGGAACAATAAGCGGAGCGCAGAAGTTCTTAAAGCAGGTTTCCAAAAACGTATCGAGGAGATAGAAGCAGGGATATTCTAAATAAAATATAAAATATCAAAGGCCAAAAATCAAAAGTATATATTAAAAATGCAAAAATATTTTTTATTTTTGATTTTAATAATCAATATGTAATTAAGTGCTTAATGAATTTTTAACAAGGACTAAATA
>DAOVJB010000165.1 GCA_030673425.1 Elusimicrobiota bacterium
TCATCTTCGGGAACAATGATAGTAAAACCGGTTAACGGCGAGGGTGAAGAAGGAATAAAAATACTACAATACTTTATCTCCTCTTTACCTATGCCCTCTAAGAAATCCTTATTGGTAACGAAACCAAGCGAATATATGCCTTTTCTGGGATATTCTGCTAAAACGACGCCTTTAAACTTTGAAGGCTGCTGCAGGAATAATAAATCAACAATGTTTTTAATAGGAGAATATATGCTTTTTACTAAAGGCATCTTAAAAAATAATCTTTCAATAAAACGAGATATTTTCATCCGGGAAAGCTTCAATAAAACTCCTACCAGGAATATTATTACTATCCCGATAATTATTCCTAGCCCCGGGATTTCATACCCTAAATAAGTATACAGATACCTATTTAAAACCTTTCCTAATATGCTGTCGGCAAAATTAAAAAAACCGACCACAACATACACGGTAATAACAATCGGTATAATTGCCGCAAGTCCGGTAATAAATATTCTTCTTAGCATCTTCTCAAGATTTTAAATAACATTTAAGAGGCAGAACGCTAATTTTACCACAGAAATATGGAAATAAGAAACGAAAATTGCCCTGAAACACAAAACTTAAAACCTGCAATAGGTATTATGGCCTGTTGCAAAATGCAACAGTCCCTGATCAGGTGCTGGTGCTACTATACAACAGCGCCAAAATGTAAACGGTTTGCTATTCTGCCGATTATTTTTCTAACTCCGAGAAAAGACGATATCCTCCTGCCGCTCGCCGCTTTAAGCAGCTCTTTTTTCCGGCTATAGGCCTCTTTATACCCCTTCTGAATTATCTCCTCAACGTAATCAAAATCACTCCAGGCATAAGAAGATACGGGGGGACTGATAAAAAAATCTACCCCCTGCTGACTATACTCAATAATTTTCTTATAACGCACCTTATCGGCAGTAAACATAATATCCAGAGCATTCTTCATATTATAAGGGCTAAAACTTTCATGAACGGGAACACCGATGATAAAATCAGCGCAATTTTTTAATGTCGCGACAGGTAAAGGCATAAGCACACCGCCATCAACTAAAACCTTATCTTTGGTTTTTAAGGGAGGGAAAAATCCGGGCAAAGCACAAGAAGCAGCAATATTTCTGAACAAATAATTATCACAAAGCGTAACCGCCTCTCCCTTTAATAGATCAACGGCAACGCAACTAAAAGGAATCCGGCAATCGCTGAATTTGTGATATTTAAACAACTCTTTAAACATTTTAAAGAAAGGTTTTGGACTTATCAGGTAAGGCTTAACTATCCTTAGGTTCCAGAGATATAAATCTTTTGCAAAACTAAATGACTTCTCCAGAAAAAGCTTTTTTTCATCAACCGAAGACCTGGCAGCATACATCTTAAGAGAAGAAATATCCTTCTTGTATTTTATCAAATATTCCCGTATTATCTTCTCTACATAAGCGGCATCCGGCCTTAGAGCATATAAACCGCCGACCAAAGCACCCATAGAAGTCCCTGCTATAAAATCAATCTCTACCTTAAATTCCTCTAAAGCTTTTAGCACTCCTATATGAGCCAGTGCTCTTGCTCCCCCGCCTCCTAAAGCTAATCCAACTTTCAACTTTTTACTCTTTGGCAATAGCAATAGTAATTGCCCCTGCCATAATTAGGAATAAACCAATACATCCTTTGATTACCATTATAAGTTCACCGAACCAATTGGCTAAGGCGATAACACCCAGTAAAACAAAAATTATACCTATAACAAGTTTGAGGCTTGATCTGCCTGACGAACCAGACTTTTCTTCCTGTACCTTTTTATCCTGCGTATCAGCAACATTCTCTTCCATAGCGACCTCCTGGTATAATCTTCAGGTATAAGCCAGATTATACCTGATTACAGTGATTATTAAACAGAGATTACAGCGATTAATCAATCTATGTAATCTTTCCTTAATCTATGTAATCAAGACATCCTACTGCTCTCTCGTTATAGGATGTCTTTTATAAAATGTTTTAAAACAAATATAATTGTATTTTATATTACAATAGATTTTACCAGTATGTCAATCTCTTTGGACCTTAAATCTCTGAGCCATTACTTTTTCCGATGGCCGGGATTTCCACCGTTTATGAATCCAGCTCCACTGCTCAGGGTTGCTTCTAACCCAAGACTCAATCACCTTAGTAAAATTAATTGTATTTACGAGTATGGTTTCGTCTTTATCTTCTCTCGTTTCCACCTCTAAAGGAGGAAGTATTTTAATGACATGTTTACCCAGACCATCTCTTAAAATATATATTGGCAACACTGGGGCCTGAGTTCTTAAAGCAAAAACAACAGGTCCTACCGGCGTTGCAGCCAGAGAATTAAAAAACTTAACCCAGACTCCTCCGGTTCCGAAATTCTGATCCATTTGAATAAGTACTGTTCCATTTTCCTTAAGCATTTTTATGGTATCAGCAACACACTTGCGCCGGGGATAAGAAAGAATGGTTTTTACCCCTACCCGGTCTCTTAAGCCCTGGATGTAATCTCCGGCCTTTTCATCCCTCATCGGACGAGCCATAGTGCAAACCGAATAACCTGACACAGCAAGCTTAAAACTGACTAAAGGAAAATTTCCCAAATGGGCTGTAAGGCCGATAACTCCTTTTTTCTGGTTTAAAGCCTCATCGAGAAATTCTTTCCCTTCTATACGTATGTCTTTAAGCTTTTCTTGATTATGCAGGAAATACAACATCTCCAGCGCACTCTGTGCCATAAAAATGAAACAAGATTTTGCTATTTTTTTTCTCTGAAGATTTGTAAGCTCAGGAAAAGCGATACACAAACTTTCCAGAGTAACTCTCCGGTGCCGGAAGACAAAAAAGTAAAATAACCGCCCTACTACGTTACCCAGGAAATAATCGCAGCTAAGACAAGACTTTATGCCAAAAAACAAAAAAACCCTTACAAAGCACCATCCGAATCTTCTGCGAAAAGCTTTTATCGTCTCTTTATTCATGAGGAATAATTATAACATAGAGCCTCGGCTTATCAATGATAATCCAGCCATAGGTGATATGCTAAAAATTGCGTAAATTAAAATTACTATTATTCCCGCGAACAGACTGTGTCGCAATTGTTCTTTTCTGTCATTCCCGCGAAAGCGGGAATCCAGTAAAATCAATGCCTTTTGAAGATAGATTCCCGCTTTCGCGGGAATGA
>DAOVJB010000196.1 GCA_030673425.1 Elusimicrobiota bacterium
ATTAATATGACAAACAGAAAAAGTCAAGGGAAATCTCCGACTATCTTTATCGGTTTTACCTCAGCACACTCCTCAAGAACTTCCCTGTAAAAGATTTTTTACTCCCTGCTATTGCCTCAGGAGACCCACTTGCTACTAAATACCCGCCTTTATCTCCTCCTTCAGGCCCTAAATCAATGATATAATCAGCGGTTTTTATTACATCCAGATTATGCTCTATTACTAAAACAGTATTACCGGCATCGGTTAAACGGTGAAGAACATCAAGAAGTTTATGAATATCGGCAAAATGAAGACCTGTAGTAGGCTCGTCTAAAATATATAATGTCTTGCCTGTATTTCTCTTACCCAATTCTGTAGCTAATTTCACCCTTTGTGCCTCACCACCTGATACAGTCGTGGCCGGCTGTCCCAGTTTAATATAACCCAGGCCTACATCATACAGGGTTTCCAGCATACGTCTGATCCTGGGAATATTCTTGAAAAACTCCAGAGCTTCCTCAACGCTCATTTTCAATATATCAGATATATTTTTCCCTTTATACCTGATCTGTAAGGTCTCCTGGTTAAAACGCGCACCCTTGCAGGTTTCACACCTTATGTAGATATCAGGTAAGAACTGCATTTCAATCTTAATCATCCCGTCGCCTTTGCAGGTCTCACACCTGCCGCCTTTGACATTGAAACTGAACCTGCCCGGTTTATACCCTCTCATTCTCGCCTGAGGTAGTTGACTCAATAATTCCCTGATAGGTGTAAACAGTCCTGTATAAGTAGCAGGATTGGAACGCGGTGTCCTGCCTATAGGAGCCTGGTCCACGACGATTACCTTATCTATATAATTTACACCGTTAATGGCCTTATGTTCCCCGGGTTTATCCTTAGCTCTATATAGTTTTCTTGCCAGAGCCTTGTACAATATCTCCTGAACCAGGGTGCTTTTCCCTGAACCGGAAACACCTGTTACACAGGTAAAACTTCCTAATGGAATTTTAACATTAATATTTTTTAAGTTAAAATGTTTTGCCCCCTTAATCTCCAAGCTTTTTTTTAGATTGAGCAGACGCCTTTTTTCAGGCACAGGAATTTTCAGTTCGCCCCTTAAATATTTACCGGTCAGGGATTTATCAGAATCTAATATCTTTTTTAACGTTCCTGAACATACAACTCTTCCGCCCTCATCGCCGGCTCCCGGACCCAGGTCTATGATATGGTCAGCCGAACGAATCGTACTCTCATCATGTTCCACGACAAGAAGCGTATTGCCTATATCCCTTAATTGCCTTAACGTATCCAGTAATCTATGATTATCTCGCTGGTGCAGACCGATAGAGGGTTCGTCCAGAACGTAAAGAACACCTACCAGACTTGAACCAATCTGAGTCGCTAAATGGATTCTCTGTGCCTCTCCGCCGGATAAAGTAGAACTTTCCCTGTTGAGGGTAATATAGTCCAAACCTACGTTGATTAAAAAATCAAGCCTGCTCTTTATTTCCTTAAGAATCTTACCGGCTATCAACGCTTCCTTCTTGTTCAGGCTGAGACTGCTAAAAAATTCCTTTGCCAGCTTAATAGATAGCACGGTTACATCAACAATAGACTTTTTCGCAACCGTTACATACATAGATTCCTTGCGTAACCTGCCTCCCCTGCAGACAGGACAAACATGGGTGCGGATATATTTGTTGTAAATCTCTTCCTTAACAAAATCGGATTCTGTTTCCCTGTAACGTCTTTCTATATTGGTAATTACACCTTCAAAATTACCGTCACCATAAAGAATTATTCTTTTCTGGTTTTCAGTCAATTTCTTAAAAGATACACTCAGACTGAAATGGTGTCTGCTGGCTGTTTCTTCCAGCATCTGGTAATAGTAACCTGACCAGGCTCCCTTCCAGCGGTGACGCCTGGTCGTAATAGGCTGTGACCACGGCAGCAACGCTCCTTCATCAATAGCAAGATTCTGGTCCGGAACCACTAAATCAGGGGCAACATCTAATTTCTTGCCCAACCCGCCACAACCTGAACACGCACCGTAAGGACTGTTAAAAGAAAACATACGCGGGGAGAGTTCAGGCAGACTTACTCCGCAATGAACACAGGCATGATGCTCACTGAAAAGGTGTTCTTCTATAAAATCTGAATCCCGCTCATTAAATAACAAAACCTTAATTATACCCCCTGCTATTTTTAATGCGGTTTCAACAGAATCAGCAAGCCGTCCTTTTACCTGGTCGTTAATTACTAATCTATCAACTACTACCTCAATATTATGCTTCTTGTTCTTATCAAGTGAGATTTCTTCTTCTAAATTATATATTTTTTTATCCACCCTTACACGGACAAACCCCTCTTTACGGATGCGTTCAAAAAGCTCTCTGTACTCACCCTTCCTGCCGCGAACAAGAGGCGCAAGAATCATAATTCTGGTTCCTGCTTTTAACTTCAGAACCTGCTCAATCACCTGCTGGGATGACTGAGGAACTATTTCCCTCCTGCATTTAGGACAATGAGGCCTGCCTATACGTGCAAACAGTAATCTCAGATAATCATAAATCTCTGTGGTAGTGCCTACCGTGGAGCGTGGGTTTCTGGTAGGAGCTTTTTGCTGGATAGCAATTGCGGGCGACAAACCCTCA
>DAOVJB010000078.1 GCA_030673425.1 Elusimicrobiota bacterium
TCCTTGTTCCTGGCAACTTCGACGATAATATCTAAATTATTAATAGTTGTCTTAAAATCCAAACCGTAAACTGTATTTCTATTCCCTCTGAAAACATACTCGCCTTTAGTTTCAGGCGGGTTTATCCCGGGTGTGAACCTGTCCTCATAAGCCGTCACGCCGATATGCACATTATAAAGAAAATTATATGCCACCCGCCCGCCTATCAATTCTTCTTTTAAGGTATTCTGTTTCTTCAGACCATAGGCACTGTCAACATAGCCGTAGTCGTTCCTTATCTTATCAAGCTCTGTTTTTATGGTACCGTCGGAATTAAGAGATGCATCAAGGAGCTTATTTGAATAAAAAAAGCTGCAGTAAAAATCCCCGCAGGTTTTTTCTCCAGCAAAACCCTTAAAATATGCATTAGGGTTTGTTCCTGTATCTTCCTTTATCCCACGGGCTTTAATTTTTACAGGCCTTACCATCTCGCTAAAAGGATAATAGAAAAGAAGCCCCTGGCCGTACTGGAGTTTATATGCTCCTAAAATCATCTTATCAAAGAAAATATTCTCTATCTTAAGATAATATTTAATCAAATAATATTTCTTTATAGTATCAAAACTTATATCAGGCTCGTTCCTCCCTTTTCTTAAAACAAACCCCATATTATATTTTTCACCCTTATAGAATCGTATCTTGTTGTAAAGGTACATAGGGTTGAAAAAATCACACCCTGCACCGTATGATTCTTTTTGAAATGGATCATAAATCTTAAGCCTAAAGCGCAAATCACCGTGCCATGACTGATCTTTCTCCTCGGCTGATAGAGGCGTTGTTAAAGACAGAGAAATATTAAACAACAGAATTACAAGGATAAATGTTCTTTTCACTTCTTAAAAAATCCTCCTATTAATAAAAAACCACGAAAAACACAATACTATCCATCAAAGCTAAATAAATCTATTGTGCTTCGTGGTTAATAAACTTTTATTGCTTTTTTATTATGCTTCTTCTTTATGTAAAGGAAACCTCAAACTGACAGCCTCAAAAACACCCGCAGCAAGAGCCCCCACATAATAAATCCACCACTGGTTGGGTATCTTCCAGAAGATAAACATAAACCCGCAGAACAGCATCGAAAAGCCATAAGTCCATACGGCAACCGCCTGGAAGAAGAGTTTCTTCCTCATATTAGTATAGACAGTATCTTCAGGATAAGTAACAGACTTCCAGAAAGCTATCACACCGACACTAACCATAAAAAATACCGGGCTGATGAGGCGGATGATGAACAAAACAGGCATCAGATTACGATGTGCATTGCTCGGATGAAACCATCTCCCATCATAAACAGGATATCCCTTAACACTGAAGATTTCCATTGACCCGCCGATAGCAAAAATATTAACTATGCTAAAAGCAATGGCTAACAGAATACCGATACCCAGGACAATGATAACAAACTTTTTATTAATCTTTTTATACCCCAGGGCGAAACTTGAAAGTCCTATGAAAACAGCGGGAGCAAAAAGCCCTATCATAAAGAATTCCCTGATGTTATTAATGATTAAAGGCATAGGATGCGGTCCCAGAAGGATCTGTAGCGGTCTTGTCATTAAATAAATACCAAAAAAAATAAAACCCCAGTAGGCTCCCTTATATGTTATGTCACCTGTTATCAGCTTGCGCATAGGCGCAATATATTTAATATATTTTGCTAGCAGGAAATATACAATCCCGCAGATAAAAGGCACAACTATATTAGCAATAATCAACAAAGTAATATTCATTTTTTCCCTTAAAAGCTTTTCAATCAGGCTCTTCACTTAGAGCCGCTGTATATTTTATCAAGATTTCAGACTCAAGCATCTTTTTGAATTCCGGCATAAGAAATCTTACCTGCTTAATCCAGCCCTTAGCGTCTTTTCTTGACGGCCAGGCCACCCACAGGTCTCCTCTGGTTTCGATCACACCGCAGGTTATCCTCAGGACATCATTAAAAATTACCTCAACATTCGCCCGCCGGCTTTTACCGCTAAGCATAAACAACTTCGTTATTTTATATTTTAATTTATCTGTTTCTTTTTCTACACTAATACCTGATATAACAGCTTCTTCAATTTTCTCACTGATATCCTTTTTCAAGATAACAACCTGGGGATATACTCTACCGCTCTTACTTATATACTCAGGGAATTTTATAAACTTTTTATTATCTCCCTCAATTATCAAAATCTCATCTATTTTTATACAATCATTAATAGTTACCGACGCCCGATTATCTTCAACATCAACTGCCGTAACAGTTATGGAATTTTTTGCATAGGTAACATTAGCAAAAATAAATAAAAAAAGAATCAGTAGAAGAACTATATATTTTTTATCAGGCAACTTTGTTCTCTTCCTTCACTATGTCTAACAGCTCGATAATATCATTGACCTCATAGTCCGCCCCTGATTCCTTAACATCAAATATATCCCCGTAGCGGGCAAAGACTGTTTTTATACCTACCTTTTTTGCTCCGACAACATCCCTTTCGGCCCAGTCCCCTATCATCATAACCTCTTCAGGCTTCATGCCTAATAACTCAAGCGCCTTAAGAAACGGTTTCGGAGAAGGCTTCTTTTCCCCTGTATCATCGAAATTGATAACATAGTCAAAATAATGCTGGACGCCCAGTTCACTTATACGCAGCCACATAGGAATACGCGGCGCATCTGATACAATGACCATTTTAATACCCATCTTCACCAGACCCGTTAACGTAAGATGAACATGTGGATACAGACACATGGTGCCTTCCTTGGCACGGCGGTACCCTATTATCCCTGCTGATAGAATACGGTAATCAACTTCACCAAGCTTATCCGCCAGTACCTTATTAAATATCTTCTGGTCTTCAATACCTTCTTTATCATATACTTCATAGATTTTTTCGATCATCTCTTCTTTGGGAACTTTCAACCCCGCATCTATCATCGCATCAACCGCGGCATCTACTGACACTTTTTTCATCTTCATAAAATCAAGAAGTGTATTATCGAGATCGAAAATAACGGCTTTTATCATCTTTTACCTCTTTCACCTTTTTAACTTAAATGCATCAGGTAGCAACTTAGCAATCGTTGTGACTTTCTTATCACCTTTTACGTTCGCCATAATAATTTTTACATCTTTGCCGAATTCTGCTATCACCTGCCTGCACGCCCCGCAAACAGATGTTAACTTGCCCCCTGTAACAACAGCAATTGCCTTAATATCCTTTTCTCCTTCTGAAACTGCCTTAAAAATTGCAACCCTTTCAGCACAGCAGGTAATACCAAAGCTGGCATTCTCCACATTGCATCCTGAGTAGATGTTGCCTCCCTTAGTAAGAACAGCTGCTCCTACTTTATACTTGGAATAAGGGCTGTATGCTCTATTCCTTGCTTTTTTTGCCTCATTAATTAAACGTTTAATATTCATATACCCTACTTTATATACTTTCCTATTAATAAATCCAAATCTTTCTTCTTATCTTTAGGGATTAAATCAGGCTGGGTGATAATAGCAGTAGAAAGTGCAGTAGAACATTCGCACTTTCTTTCCTCGGGAATCCTGGAGATTACTGTTTTTAACAGCTTCTTTACATTTTCTACATTCTTCATAAGGTTCTGGATTACCATATCAATATTTACATCTTCAACATGCCAGACATCATAATCAGTAACAAGAGCAACCGTAGCATAACATATCTCAGCCTCGCGTGCAAGTTTTGCCTCAGGGATATTGGTCATACCTATTATGGAAAAGCCTAATTGCCTGTATACGTTAGACTCGGCTCTTGTTGAAAACATCGGTCCTTCAATACAGACATACGTCCCACCCTTATGAACGGTTATCCCTATATCCTGGGCTGTTTTGTACAAAATCTCACCTAAGCTCTTGCAGTAAGGATCAGCAAAACCAACATGGGCTACTATCCCGTCCCCGAAGAAACTTGCATTCCTCACCCTGGTGCGGTCAAACAGCTGGTCAGGTATGACAAAATCACGGGGTTTTAATTCCTCCTTCAAGCTCCCTACAGCGGAAATAGATATAATATTCTCCACACCTAAACTTTTTAAGGCATAAATATTCGCCCTGAAATTAACCTCTGAAGGCGTTATTCTGTGCCCTCTTCCATGACGAGGCAGAAACGCTACTTTTGTATCCTCAAGCGTTCCGACTATTATTGCATCCGAAGGGTCGCCAAACGGTGTCTTAACCTTAACCTCTTCTACATCCTTTATTCCCTCGATATTATATACTCCGCTCCCTCCGATTACACCTATCTTGACCTTCTCCATCTACTGCCTCCCTGAGAGATATAAAACAGTACAGAGGTATTATACAAGAAACCACCTTAAAAAGCAAATAAAAAAATCCCCCAAGTTTTGCTTAAGACTTGGAGTTTTTACTTTTTACTTTGATAAATATCACTTTTAGTATATAATCAAAAGTACAATTAATGTTTTAGGAGGTCTTATGAGTCAGATTACAGTTGAAAAGCTCTCGGAAGAACAAAAAAAAGATATGGGCATTTCTTCATGGCCCATATGGACAAAAGAGGTATCACGCTTTGACTGGTCCTATGATTCAGTCGAGGAGTGCTATATTCTTGAAGGCTCTGTTACCGTTGAGACTAAAGACGGGAATAAGGTGAGTTTTGGAGTGGGAGATTTTGTAACATTTCCTAAAGGTCTTTCGTGTGTCTGGGATATTAAAGAGGCCGTAAGAAAGCATTATAACTTCAAAGATTAATCGGTTTTATTTTTTAAGGGTTTGTTTCTGCTTCTTTATCCCCTGAAAAAGACGTTCTGCCTGTAGCATAAAGATGTCTATTTTCGACTGAATAATCAGTGGAAACAGATTCCCGTCAGTCTCGATAGAAAGAAACGGCAAGTCAAAAAAGTTTCTGTACTGGTCTATAATAAAATCTTTGTCACTTTCTGCTTTTCCCTGTATATTCATCTCCCCATCTAAAATAGACGCGGCAAATCTTGAGGGCATACAGGCAAAAGGACCAATAGAGATTATACCGCAGGAATGGTCAATAATTTCCCTTAGTGCTGAACCCACCGTAAGGATGCTTTCTCCCATCAGGTTGTCATTTATAAGATGTCGTGAATGGTCTATTATTTCTTCTATATCCGTGGTTTCATAATGAATCAAACGTGACTCAGCCATGATGCCTTTTATCTTCTTTTCAATGTATAGCTGTATGTGGTCACTGATGTGAATTTTGAGCTTGCTGCGTAGGGATATTCTTACTCCCCTGCTATTTTTCTTAGCAAGGTAGTTACAATAATAGATGTATTCGGAAACAGGGGCGATTCTGACAACAAATTCTTTTTCTGCCAGGCGTTCAATCAAATCAAGACGGGAAAACTGATCCCGCCGCACGTAAACCTCTCCGATTAACGATACTACTTTCGCTTCTGAAAGTGGTCTCTTTAAATCAATTCGAGCTAAGCACCCGGCTGAAGATATGAGCTGGTCATAAAATTTCCGATCAGATAGGTTACTAACGGCAAAAATGATTTTGTCCCATTCCTCATTAAATATTTTCAAAGCCTCTTTTCTATTAACAGCAAGAACATAAAGAGCATTCCTGATATCCTCAAACAGATCGGAGATGATTATCGATTTCCATGCACTTAAAATGAATTTCATCCCTATTTCTCCGTAAGAGTTCTCGTCATCAAGAGAGAGTATCCCTGTGTTTTCGAAGCCATAATTGGCAATAATATCTCTCATACGTACATGGTACTGTCCCTGTCGGCATGGTCCCCCGCCCTTGGGCATGAAGAATAGAGTTATTTTATCGCTCTTCTTTTCACGCAGGTATTCTATCATTGAACCAGTGGTTAAAATAAAAGGCAGGCATTCCTTACAATTAGAGACCTTCCTTCCGTACTTAAGCGTTTCCATTGTAGCTACCGGTATAGCCATAGCATTATACCCGTGTGCTTTCATAATCGCGGAAAAAGCTACGGTACTTAATTCTCCCATTGAGGGAAGAATCACCTCTACCTTCTCAGACCTGAGGGAATGTTTTTCCCCTTTTTCATCCACAACTGAAAGTCTTCTGTTACAGGATACAACTTCCAGTGGTTTTATTTTCTTACGACTCGTTTTTTGAAGCTGACCGATTTTCTTCAACTTAAGGTAACTCCTAAAAA
>DAOVJB010000173.1 GCA_030673425.1 Elusimicrobiota bacterium
AGTTACATATTTTACTGTCTTAGCTGCCCGGCAGGCAGCTTTCCCCATCCTTTTCCTGAGTTTTTCACTGACTGATGGCGAAGGAGACTCTTCAATCAACTTCTGGTGTCTGCGTTGGATGGAACAATCTCTCTCGGGTAAATAGATAATATTCCCTTTTGCATCAGCTAAAATCTGGAATTCAATGTGTCTCGGTTCCTCAATATATGTTTCAAGATAAACATCAGCCTTTCCAAAAGCAGCCTTTGATTCTGTCTGTGCCGTAAGCATCGCATTCTCTAGAGCCTCTTCGTTCTGAACAATGCGCATGCCCTTTCCCCCACCGCCGGCACACGCCTTTATAACAACGGGATATTTGATCTTCTTGCATATTTTTATAGCATCTTCTAACTTGGATACAATACCTTCGCTACCAGGAATAATCGGCACACCTGCCTTTTTCATTGTCCTGCGTGCCTGAGCTTTATCACCCATCTTAGCGATTACTTCTTTGGAAGGCCCGATAAATTTAATCCCGCATGATTCACAAACTTCAGCAAAATACTCATTTTCAGCCAGAAACCCATATCCCGGATGGATAGCATCTGCTCCTGATATCTCAGCGGCACTTATGATATTAGGGATATTCAGGTAACTCGCATTTGATTCCGGTGGTCCGATACAGATACTCTCATCCGCATTCTTTACATGTAAACACTCCTTATCTACTTCGGAATGAACCGCAACCGTTCTTATACCCATTTCTTTACAAGCTCTTATTATTCTTAATGCTATCTCTCCCCGATTAGCTATCAGAATTTTTTTAAACATTGCCAGCTCCTTTTATGCTTTTTTTACTTTAGTATCAACTAAAAATATATCCTGTCCGTATTCAACATGACTTCCGTTATCGACTAATATCTTTACGATCTTCCCGCTCACTGTGGCATTAATCTCTTTCATTACTCTCATTGCTTCTATAACACATATCTTCTGCCCTTTTTTAATAATACTCCCCTCTTGGACAAAAAACGATGCATCTGCCGTAGGTGCACGATAAAAAGTACCAACTATCGGTGCTTTTATTGTTCTTAATTTATCATCTATGGGCTTTTTTTCTTCTTTCCTGAGTCCTATTTTTTCATCAGAAGCTATAGCCTCAGGAGATAATGCTGCTTTCTTATTCCACAATTCTGACTCTTTAGTTTTTAGATTACTTAGCTCCGGTGCCGAACCCCTCTTAAAACCGATTTTTACACCGTCTTTCTCCCAGTTCAACTCTACTATATCGGTATCCTGGATAAGTTCTATAAATTTCTTTATATTTTTTGTCTCCATCTTTACCTCCTCTTACCATCTTTACGCTCTTTGAATATATTCCCCTGTACGTGTATCGATACGTAAGACATCGTCTATTTCAATAAACAGCGGCACCTGAACAAGAGCACCTGTCTCGAGTGTCGCCGGTTTATTGGCACTGGAAACCCTGTCCCCGCGCAATCCCGGCTCAGTATATGTTACCTTCAAATCTACAAAATTCGGAAGTTCTACTCCGATAATAGAATTCTTATGTTTAAGAAGTTCTATTTCTAAATTTTCTTTCAGGAATTTCACACCGTCACCCAGAAGCTTCACATCCAGAGGAATCTGCTCATAAGTTTCTGAATCCATAAAATAATAGATATTGCCGTCTTTATATAGAAATTGTTTCTTTTCCTTCTCGATAATAGCTCTTTCTACCTTGTCACCTGACCTGAAAGGTTTATTGATAACAGCACCGGTATGAAGGTTTTTCAACTTTGTCCTGACAATAGCCCCGCCTTTGCCTGGCTTATGGTGCTGGAATTCAACTATTGAATAAATATTCCCTTCATATTCAATACTCATACCGTTGCGAAAATCTGCCGTAGAAATCATGCTTTTTCCCTTTAGTCAAGGATATTTATTAACTATAAACTATTTTTTTGCCTTAGTCAATATTTCATGTCCTCTTCTGGTTACAAGAATCATATCCTCAATCCGCACTCCGCCCCATCCCGGGATGTAAATCCCGGGCTCAACAGTGACAACCATATTCTCCTTAAGAACATCCCTGCTGCTGCGGGTAAGATACGGCATCTCGTGTACTTCTAACCCGATCCCGTGCCCTGTACCGTGAATAAAATAGTGTCCCAGTCCGGCTTTTGTTATAACATCCCTTGCTACCCTGTCAACTTCTGAGCATTTCACACCGGGCTTTATAATCTTTATTGCTTCTTCTTGTGCTCTTAAAACAGTTTTATATCTATCCCTAACATCACCTTTTAAAACGGTCCTTGTCAAATCCGAGCAATAAGCTTTGTAAATACATCCAAAATCTAAGATTATCGCCTCACCCCTGGCTAATCTCCTGGAACCTGCTACATAATGCGGAAAAGCGCTATTTGTACCTCCGGCTACTACAGGGTCAAAAGAGATTCCTTTTGCCCCCTTTAGTTTCATGAAACCATCAATCTTATTTGCTAAATCAATCTCTTTAACTCCAGATCTTATTTTAGTTAAAAGATATTTATACGTTTCATCAGCAATCCTGGCTGCTTTTTTAATTAATTGTAACTCTTCTTTATCTTTTATTGTCCTAAGCTTTTCTACCAGATCTTTCTGTCCAACTAAATTAACGCCTTTTAATTTTTTCTTTAGTTCCCCGAATCTAAATACAGTTACATCCTCTGATTCAAACCCTAATCTTTTAATTTTCATGGAGGAAACTATCTTGAAAAACTCTTCTTTTCCTAAAACCTTAGTCTTTACTGAACCTATATATCCAGGAGCCTGCCTGAGATAAATGGTAGAGCAGAAAAACCAGGTTTTCCCTTCTTTTGATATGAGTGCTAAACAACCTTTTTCCCCGAAATTGAAAATATAGCGTAAATTAACAGGGTTAGTTATCAAAAACGCATCAAGCTTATTCTTACTGATTAATTTTCTTAGGTTATCAAGCCTCTTAGTGTTCACTCTTTTTTACTCTTAATCATGTTTATAGCTGCTGTTAATCCCAACAGGTAACTATCCATACCAAAACCTGA
>DAOVJB010000105.1 GCA_030673425.1 Elusimicrobiota bacterium
ACCTCTGCCGCCGCGACCACCGTGAGCCACTATCACTTCCTGGTTCTGCCTGGTTAAATCCGCAAGAATATCTCCTGTATCTTTATCATGTACAACCGTACCAAGAGGAATCTTTATGATAAGGTCTTTTCCCTTTTTTCCGAATTTGTTAGCCCCTCGTCCGTGATCTCCTCTTTGGGCCTTGTAATGGGGGCGATATTGAAAATCAACAAGGGTATGCAAATCCTCACTTGCTTTCAAAATTACGTCTCCGCCTTTACCACCGTCACCTCCGCCAGCACCGCCGTGTGGTACATACTTCTCGCGTCTGAAACTTATGCATCCGTTCCCGCCATCCCCGGCTTTAACATAAATCTTGGCATTATCTATGAACATAAAACTGGATATTTATACCTTTCTTATTGAGGATATACACTTACCTGACGATTGTTTTTGCTCCTCCATTCAAAACGTACCACACCGTCAACCTTGGCGAATAAAGTATCATCCGAACCTTGCCCGACATTGCTTCCGGGCTTAAACTTCGTTCCTCTCTGCCTGAGGATAATACTGCCTGCTGTTACAAACTGGCCACCGGAGCTTTTCACGCCGAGCCTCCGGCCTGCGCTATCTCTCCCGTTCCTTGAACTTCCCATTCCTTTTTTGTGCGCCATACTAAAATACTCCTTCCATTATAACTTTTTTTGTTTATTTTTCTATTTTTATATCTTTAATCTTCACGCTCGTATACTGGTGCCTGTGCCCGCGTACTTTCCTATAATGCTTTTTCCGCTTGTACTTGAAAACAACAACTTTTTTTCCCTTGACTAACTTTACAATCTCAAGTATTACCTTTACATTCTTAAGGACAGGCTTGCCGACTTCGATATTATCTTTATCAACAATCATGAGGACCTTATCCAGTTGGACGGTCTCCCCCGGTTTTTTGTCTAATTTTTCAACATTAACGACTTCGCCTTTCTTTATTTTATATTGTTTTCCTCCTGACTCCACAATAGCATACATCTTAAATATTCCCCCTTTATATTTTTGTAATCTTAATTTTATACCACAATATTAATATATTGTCAATCTTTCCTGGCAACCAGGCCCGTCCCGCCGCACTGCGGGCACTTGATGCATAAGGTCTTTGATAAACTAGGTCTTATCCTGTGACGTGTCATCTCAACCATTCCTAACTCTGTAAGAGGTACAATATTTATCTTGGCCTTGTCATTACGGAATGAATCATCAAGTACCTTCATCACCTTATCCTGGTGTTTCTTTAATTCCATCGCAATAAAATCTATAATAATAATACCTCCTATACCTCGCAGGCGCACCTGCCGGCCTATCTCCTGGGCGGCTTCCATATTTGTCAAGAAGACCGTATCCTCCAGGTTTTTCTTGCCTTTGAATTTCCCTGTGTTGATATCTATCGCGGTAAGGGCTTCTGCTTCATCAATTATAATATGTCCCCCTGAAGGCAGGTCAACCTTTCTGTTTAACGCCTTTGTTATCTGGGATTCAATCCCGTAAACCTGAAAAATAGGCTCTCCTCTACTATAAAGCTTAACCCTGTTCTTCAGGCGGAAACTGCTTTTTCCCGGCACCGAAGGATACCAGAGATTTAAGAACTTCCATATTTTTTTGTATTCTTCTTCCGAATCTACAATGATCTTATCCGTATCGGTGAAAAGGTCCCTGATGACCTTTACCACTACATCTAATTCTTCATATACGCATGCAGGCCCTTTTACCTTGTTCGCCTCTTTTAGTATCTTGTTCCATGATTCCATCAGGTAATTGGCTTCCCTTATCAATTCAGCCTCTTTTATCCCTTCACCTACCGTGCGGACGATAAATCCCTGACCTTTTACTTTCACTTTTCTGATCAGTTCCCTCAACCTTTTTTTCTCTTTCTTATTCACGATACGCTTTGAGATACCTATATGGTCAACCGTTGGCATGAAGACAAGGTTTCTCCCCGCAAGGCTGATCCAGGTGGTAACCCGGGCGCCTTTTTTCCCGATAGCTTCCTTGGCTACCTGTATTAAAATCTCCTGTCCCTTTTTAAGTCCCCCCGACATCTGAAAAATTTTCTTCATGGCTTTTTTTATCTTGCCTAAAAAATCTTCCTCTACCAATATATCAACAAACGGCTCGGTCAGGGGAAGAAAGACATCCCTTCCGACACCGATATCAAGAAAAGCGGCTTCCATCCCGGCAAGAACATTCTTAACCCTGCCTTTATATATATTGCCCACTATTCCTGAACCTGATTTCCTTTCTATGAATAGCTCAGCCAGTTTCCTGTCCTCAACAACAGCAATCCTGTTTCTGCTGCCTTTTACATTAATATAAATTTCTTTTTGCATATATAGACTCCCCCTTGGTTTTGTTCGACCCAAACTCTGTTGCGTCAACCTGCGGGAAAAGGTCACCCCCTGAAATTGTCATTAAACCCGTTCTTTTAATTTCAAGATTCATTATCGCTTCATCAGTTAAATGAAAAATTTCTCGAATAACAACATCTGGCCTTATTCCGGCACCGTTTTTTATGCTCAATGACATCTGTAAATTTTTATTATCTTTTATTTTCAACTCCAGGACCAAGCTTCGAATATTGATATCTCTTACACCTTTTTTGGTTTTCTTCTCAATTATAAGTTCACTGGATGCAAAGAACCCATCGATTTTTTCCCGTAACTCCTCACTATTAATATTTGATATCTCGTACAATGTGCGGACAGCCGTATTTATTAAAGAAAAACAATTCAGCGGCACTGCTCTAGCATCAAGCACCCTTATGCCCGAAGGCAAATTTTCATTAAGCTGCACGATAAAATCAGGTATCTTATATTCTTTTCTTAACTTAATGTCAAAATATTCCGTTTCGCTGCTTACGCCTACAGGCAAAGCAGGCCCCAGTGAGATTTTAGGATGCGGCGTAAAACCGCTGGAAAACGCAAGAGGAGCATCCATACGGCGCAAAGCCCTTACAATAGCAGTGACAAGCTCAAGATGAGAAATGAACTTTAGTTTCTCATCCTTGGCATACTTAACGCGAATACGCTCGAGGACATCTGTTTTGCCTTCAGGCAGCATTACGCGACTGTTAGTATCTCCGGGTTTAATATTCTGTTTTTCGTATCTTCGAAAATCAGTATCGTTACCGAGTACCTTTTCTGAGAGTGCCTTTTTATACTCGCTTAATAAAAAATCTTCGCTCGTCCCGCAGTCAATATGGTACCAGGGAAGAATCTCTTCTGTATCCGGTTTGCGTTTACTGTAAAAACAGGGGTCTATACCCGATTCCTCGAATGCCTTCATCCACAAATCAAACCTGAAATGCTCATCCCACCCGTCAAATCTGCAGCCCTTTTTCCACGCATTCTCAAGAACGTCAGCCAGTCTCCTATCGCCGCGTGCAAAAACTGCTTCAAGAAAACTCGCTTCTATTCTGTGCGACTTCACACTACCGGGTAGATTTCTTATAAGGTATTTTTTCTTCTCACGCAATAGTTCTATACTCTCCTGGCCTGCCCACTGAAAAGGTGTGTGCGACTTAGGCACAAAAGACGCCAGCGTTATATTCAGCTTAAGCTTCCTGTACAGGGATTTGATTCTCTTGACGAGTCCAACAATCCCTTCAATATCCTCCCACGTCTCGGTGGGTAACCCGATCATGAAATAGAGCTTAATCAGTTTCCAACCGGAATTATATGCGCTGCCGATCGTATCTATGATGTCATTATCCGTAATCTGCTTATTAATAACATCTCTGAGCCGCTGCGTTCCCGCCTCGGGAGCAAATGTGAGCCCGCTTTTTTTAACTTTTGAAACGGCCCTGGCTAAATCGAGCGAAAAATTATTAGCACGAAGCGAAGGTAGGGAAATAGATACTTTTTTGCCTTCGAACTCTTTTTGTAAAGCATAGATTAATTTCTCAATTTTAGAATAATCCGTACTGCTTAAAGAGGTTAAGGAAACCTCATCATAACCTGTATTCTTTATACCTTCTTTAGCAAGTTTTACCAGGTTATCTACGTCTCTTTCTCTTCTCGGCCTGTAAATTATGCCTGCCTGGCAGAACCTGCATCCCCTCCCGCATCCCCGCATGATTTCAAGCAAGAACCTGTTGTGAACAACATGCATGTAAGGAACCGGAACTTTAGAAGGATAGATTACTTTATTTATATCAACAGTTCTTTTTTTTACTTTTTCAGGAACGCCGTCATATTTCGGTTTTATGCTTTTTATAGTACCGTCACTATTATACTTCACCTCGTAAAGCGAGGGAACATATACTCCATCTATCTTCGCTGTTTCTTTTAACAACCTCATCCTGCCATGCGTTTTATATTCCCTGTATACCTTTATTACGTCCAGTATCGCTTCTTCCGCGTCTCCTATTATAAACAGATCTATAAAGTCCGCGAGAGGTTCCGGATTAAAACTGCATGGGCCACCTGCGATTACAAGAGGATACTTCTCATCACGGTCTGCACTGCGCAGGGGAATTCGAGCCATATCAAGCATATTAAGAACATTGGTGTAGCTGAGTTCATACTGCAGGCTGAAACCGATAATATCGAATTCGCCCAACTGCTTCCTTGACTCTAAAGAAAAAAGAGGCGTCTGTTTTTTCCTGAGTATTTCCTCCATATCCACCCAGGGACTATATACACGCTCGGCCAGGGCATAGTCTGTTTTGTTTATTATCTCATAGAGTATCTTCAGCCCAAGGTTAGACATCCCTATTTCATATAGCTCAGGAAATCCAAGTGCTACAGTAACGTTTGAATCTGCCTGTACGCCTTTATTAACAGCATTAAACTCCTGCCCTATGTAACGGGTAGGCCGCCTTACAAGAGGCAAAATTTCATTAACATTTATTCTTTTCAAGTTGCCTCTTTTCCCCATTATAAATCAACTTATTTTTCAGCATTTTACGGTTTCTTCAATGAAAAAATCCGCTGATCTAAAACATCAGCGGAGAATAAAGATAAAAATTACTTAATTTTTTAAGCTCTTTTATTCCCATGTACCTATATATTCACAACATTCGTCTCCCCGGAATATACACTTAGTATGGACA
>DAOVJB010000120.1 GCA_030673425.1 Elusimicrobiota bacterium
AAAGTTCACCATCTCATCAGCAGTAATCACGGTGTTTCCCTTTACAAGTTTCACGTTCCCCTTAAAGGCAACGATCTTTCCTTTTTGTAACATCTCTATGGTATCACTTGTAATAACAGGAGGAGCATCTTTTGTATTTTCCTTTGCCCAGCTCAATCCAACATAACCCGTAACCACCAGATAGAAAATATACATAAAAAGCATAAATAATACTTTATTTACTTTAATCTTTATTCTCATTATTCCTTCTTCTTGGGTTCTATAATTTCTGCTTTCACGTCTTTTTTAATAACTACTTTTCTAAGACCCGGATCTGTTTCAAACCCGTAACCGGTTATAATGGCATCTTCTCTGGTCTGTTTTACAAATTTATCAGAAACGATTTTTTCCTCCTTTGCAATATACCGCAGTTTTTCCGTTTCTATCTTACTCTTCTGGACAAGTGAAATCACCACTACGTTCCCTTCTACTTCCATATCTCCTGAATCTGTATTTAATATCCCTTTTTCTGCTGTTAAAATAGAGCTAACAATCTCATCTTCAAAGAATTTAACTTTTATGTCTTTGGCAATTGCCTGGTCTGTTTTTTCATAAACCTGGGCCTCTTGAGCCTCAAGCTCCCACTGCTTTTTGCCGTTATTGGTTTGAACAATATTAAATTCTCTTAATTCTTGTTCCGGTTGAGCACTTTTGAGCGCAGATTTACCTAACGGTAAATCTTCCTCTGAACAACCCACTAAATAAAAACAGAGCACAAAGATAAGAAAAAGTATCTTGAATATCTCTTTTTTCACTTTATATCTTCCGGTCTTGTCTTCCATCTTTCATGCATCCAGACCCATTGGGATGGATACGAACGAATCATAGACTCTATAATTTTAGTAAATTCCTGGGTATTATCTTTAATATCCTGTATCTCATTTTCTGAACGCTTAAGTTCAACCTTTGGTTTTATTATTATTTTATGCTTGTTCCCGTCCCGTACAATAAAACCAGGCACCACTACCGCCCCGGTTCGCAAAGCTATCGTTGCCAGCCCTTGAGGTGTATAAGCCAACCGGCCAAAAAAATCTACAAAAACTCCCTGAACTTTTGTATCCTGGTCTATTAAAATCCCTAGTGCTTGATTCTTGCGCAGGCAACGTAAAACCTGATATGAAGATTCGTCTCTTAAAATACACCTGATGCCTTTTGATTCTCTTATGTCTATCAGGATTTTATTTAATCTTTCATCATATATACGACGGGCGATTACATTTATAGGATATCCCAGAAGAGAAAGGTAAACCCCCAATAACTCCCAGTTCCCTATGTGAGCTCCTAATATTAAAACACCTTTTTTCTCTTTGAGCGCATCATCTAAATTATCTAGCCCTTCGGCACTTACAATCTCTCGAACATTCGCCACATTAATCTTGTCGAAAGACAATACCTCAAAGAGATTTTTGCCTTGATTAGAAAAAACCTCCCTCGCAATCTTTTTTATTTCCAGATGTTTCTTTTCTGGGAAACATCTGATTAAATTATCTAATACTATATGTCTTGCTCGATGCAAAAGATAATATGTTAGTGTCCCTAATCGTCCACCAAACCAAACACTGAACTTAAACGGTAATAACAAAATAACGAAATGCAGAATTTTCAAGTTTATATAAATCAGCCAGCGAATAAATTTCTGGGTTTTCTTCACTTATTCTACTACCTCTTTTTATCTATCCGAGCCCTTCTTTTAATAAGTCTCTTTCGTCAATAATACCGATAGGACGGTTTTTTTTGTCCACAACAGGAATATTATCAAAATTTTTCTCTTGGATAAGCCTTACCGCTTCAGTCGCTAATTTATCAGGAGTAATCGTAATTGGGTTCCTTGTCATGATATCAGCGATCTTCTTCTTAAGAGAAACATCTCCTTTTTGCCAGTGTCTTCTAAGATCACCATCGGTAAAAAACCCTTTTAAGCGCCCGTTCTTATCCACGACACTCACTGCGCCTAACCTGCATGAGGTCATAATTAAGAGAGCTTCCCTAACTGTTTTTTTCTCATTTATTAAGGGATTATCCTTCCCTTTATGCATAACATCGGCTACCTTTAACAGAAGTTTCTTCCCCAGGTTTCCTCCAGGATGTAATGTGGCAAATGTTTCCTTTTTGAATCCCTTTTTATACAGAAGAGAAATAGCTAAAGCATCACCTAAAGCAAGCATAGCAGTGGTAGATGCCGTAGGAGCCAGATTATATGGACAGGCTTCTTTTTGGACTGATACATCAAGGACAACATCACTATATACAGCTAAAGATGATTTTTGCTTAGCTGTAAAAGCAATAAGTTTTAAGCCCATTCTTTTAATGACAGAAAGTATTCTTCCCATCTCTTCGCTTTCTCCACTGTAAGATAAAGCAATAACTATATCATTTTTCATTACCATGCCAAGGTCACCGTGAATACCTTCAGCCGGATGAAGAAAAAAAGCTGGTGTTCCGGTGCTTGCTAATGTAGCTGCTATCTTCCTGGCAACAAGACCGGATTTACCTATTCCGGTCACAATTACCCTGCCTTTACATGAGTTAATTAAATTTACTGCCTTAGTAAAGTCTCGTCCTAACCTAGGGATTAATTTTTTTATTGCTTTAGACTCGATTTTTAATACTTCTTTAGCATGTTTGATGACCATCTTATTATTACCTCATAGAAACATCTTAAGTACTAAATAACCCGACGCTAATACTATGTAAATAACCGCCAAAACCTTGATATGCCATTTCCAATCCGGGCTAAAAGAACCGGAAGTTAACTCTGCACCACACATAACGCAGAAGGCTTTGTTTTCTTCATTTTCTTTACCGCATTGGGGACACTTCATCTTTTTTACCAGTATTATTTCTTAAAGTATACTTTTGTTGCTTTTGTCCATTTTTTCTGGGTTTTTAGAATTAATTCCATCAGTTCTCTTACTGCTCCCTGCCCTCCGGCCGCACTGGTGATAAAATCAACCTCTCGTTTTATATCCTTTGAGGCATCAGATACTGCTATACTGAAACCGACCTCTCTTAAAAGAGGAAGGTCAATCATATCATCACCTATATAGGCAATCTCCTGGTTTTTTAGTTTATATTTCTTTTTCAACTTATCTAAAACGTCCGTCTTATAAAAAATGTTCTGAAAAATATCTTTTATCCCTTGAGTCTTTGCCCACTTCTGTACAATAGGAGATTTTCGACCACTTAGGATAGCCGTATGCAACCCTGCCCTGTGAGCCATTACTATCCCTGAACCATCCTTAACATTAAATATCTTGATTTCTTTTCCTGTATCCAGCATATATGACTTTCCATCAGTGAGAACTCCATCTACATCTATAATAATTAATTTAATTCTTTTTATTTTATCGGGAATATTGTAGATATTTCTAAAAGCCATCTTTGCCTCTTTATATCAATTTACTTCTTTAGTTTTTCCCAATCATCCAGGAATCTTTTTATCCCGGCATCAGTCAACGGATGGTTTAATAACTGTTCAATAACCTTAAACGGTACTGTAACAGCATCTGCACCTATAAGAGCCGATTGAACTACATGGATCGGATGTCTTATACTCGCTACCAGTATCTCTGTTGATAAATCATAATTATCAAAAATAACCGCGATCTCTTCCACCAGACTCATTCCGTCCTGCGATATATCATCCAGACGTCCTATAAAAGGACAAACATAAGTTGCTCCTGCCTTAGCCGCAAGCAAAGCCTGGGTTGCGGAAAATATTAACGTTACCGTAGTCTTAATATTGTTTTGACTCAATAATTTAACTGCTTTTAGTCCTTCCTGATTGACAGGAATTTTTATCACAATGTTAGGAGCAATTTTTATGAGTTCCTCGGCTTCAGATAGAATACCTGCTGAATCTAAACTCACTACTTCCGCATTTATGGGTCCTGAAATAACCTTGGAAATATCCTTAAGTAACTTTTTAGGCTCTTTGCCTTCACGAGCTAAAAGAGTAGGATTGGTAGTAAGTCCGTCTATGATTCCCCAGGATACCGCCTCCTTAATCTCATCTAAATTAGCTGAATCAAGAAATATCTTCATCAATTCCTCCCTTTTACTATTTTATTAATTGCTATCGCCTGTATAAGCAATTCCTCTAAATAATCTAAATGTAACATGCTCGCGGCATCACAAAGCGCCTCTTTTGGGTTTGGATGAACCTCTAAAAATAACCCATCACATCCTGCAGCTACCGAGGCATTGGCTAAATGAGCAATAAATTGTGTCTGCCCTCCTTTAGATTCAACGCTAGAAGGTCCGGGAATACGTACAATATGAGTTACATCTACAACTACCGGGTAACCAATTTCCTGCATTAAAGGAATAGACCTTATATCCTCAACTAAATTATTATAACCAAATATTGTCCCTCGTTCGGTAAGAATAATATTTTTATTATTTGTACTTTCTACTTTAGCACAAATCTTTTTCATATCCCAGGGAGCTAAAAACTGCCCTTTTTTTAAGTTAACTGCCTTACCTGTCTTCCCCGCACCTACCGCTAAATCAGTCTGCTGACATAAATAAGCCGGAATCTGA
>DAOVJB010000168.1 GCA_030673425.1 Elusimicrobiota bacterium
AACAGGTCAAACAATTACTCCTCTTTTTTATAATAGGTTCAGTAATAGTATCGTTACAGGGAATTAGTCAATATCTTGTAGGAGTTAATACTCACGAAGGACAGATAGTCACACGGCCTGATTTCTTAGCCAGAGCACCGGAAGGTTTTTTAAGGTTTATCAGCATGCTTGACGGGAGAATTATAGCTTCCAGGGGGCATCCTTTAACCCTGGCTGAAGGGTTAATGTTTGCTATAAGTGTAGGAGTTCCTCTGATTTTTATTACTTCTGGCAAACAGAGAGTATGGCTGATTTTGTCTGTTTTAACAATCGGGATTGCTTTGGTGTTTACTTTTAGCCGTTTTCCATGGTTGGGGACTTTTATAGGGGTTTTATTTATATTTGTTTTTATATTTAGCCGTTTTAAAAAAGCAGCCCTTAAGATAGGAACAATATTATTGATTGTTGGTATACTGAGTGGTTTTATATCATTAATGATGGGGGATTCCCGTCAATCAATTATTGAACGAGCCACTACTGACCTCTGGGACCAGGAAAGGGTATATATGTGGCAGGCAGGGTTGGATATCATAAAGGATTATCCACTCTGGGGAGTGGGTATGAAGAATATTGCTAAAGTTTATCCTGATTATGTTAATCCTAAAGCTAAATGGAAACAGGGCTGGGGAGAATTACATAATAATTTCATTCATATAGCAGCTGAAAGAGGGATTTTGACTCTTATAGCATTTTTATGGATAGTTATAGGCTATTTTATTTATACTTTTAGGTTCTACTATAAAGTTCGTCCGAGAGGTGATTTATCGTCACTTTTAATTCTGGGGTTTTTAGCGGCTTTTATTGGATTTGTGATTACAGGGATGACAGAATATAATTTTGGTGATTCAGAGATAGTGATGATGCTCTGGTTTATTATAGGATTAACGATAGTGGTAACACAAGATTATGAAAAACACGGATTGCAGGAGGGTAATCTTAAATGAGAAACAAAAGAAAGTCTGGACCAGGTAAAAACAATATTGCTGTTTTTTTAGATAGAGACGGAACTATTAATGACGATAAAGGCTACATTAATCATCCGGACAGGATAGAGTTAATACCTCGCAGTGCTCTAGCTATAAGAAGGTTAAATAAAGAAGGAATTTTAACTATTATAGTAAGTAATCAAAGCGGGGTTGCACGAGGATATTTTAAGAAAGAGCTACTTCCGGTTATGAATAAAAGATTAGAAAATTTACTAAAGGCAAAGAAAGCATGTATTGATGATATTTATTATTGTCCGCACCATCCTGATGATAATTGTTCCTGTCGCAAACCCAAGGTTGGTATGTTAAAGAAAGCAGCTAAGAAGTTTGGTTTGGATCTAAGGAAGTGTTTCGTAGTTGGTGATAAATATAGCGATATTGTCCTCGGGCATAATGCAGAAGCTATTACTATTTTGGTATTGACGGGTTATGGTAAAGGGCAGTGGGAGTATGAAAGCCAGAAGTGGAAAAATAAACCGGATTATGTAGCAGAGGATTTATACGAGGCAGTAAAATGGATAATAAAACAGATACCCAAAGATAAGAAAAGCAGATAATATGGAGGCAATTGAAATGAGCGAAAATTTAGGAGAATTAGTAAGTGAATTAGCAAAAACTCATATTGAACAATGGCATGAGGAAGATAAATCACGCTCTAAAGATGATCGTAAAGTAGCAAAAGCAAAAAGGAACATTGATAAACTTAACCAGAGGAGAACGGATTTAATTGAAAGGATAGATGAATTAGTGCTGAAGATGGCTAAAGTACAAAAAAGAAAAAAATAGATTTTTATCAGGGGGACGATAAATGGCTGAAACTATAGGGAACCTAACGGATAAGATAATTATTTTTGAATTGAAAAGGTATCATATGAAGGAGGAAACTTTAAGGAAAGATGCTGACAGGCAGCATATAAAAGAGTGTCGCCAGAGATTGGCTATATTGGATATGCAGATAAATGATTTAGTTAAAGAGATGAATGAGTTAATCAAGAAGAATTTAGCTGGTAAAAAATTACCCAGATTATATAGACAGTTTAAGATGTATAATGACCCAAAATATAAGAAATAATTTAAGGAAAGCAAGCAATGTATCTAAGTTATGAAGATGCCGAGGCTCGTAAAAACAGGACACTTAATAAATTAATTCTATTTCTTTTGATATGTTTTTTAGCAATCAGTAATATTGTATGGTTAGCTAATGATACACGTCCTCCGTCTTGGGATCAGTCCACGCATTTACATTTAAGCGTAGAATATCTTGAGATTATTTCTAATCCATCGTGGGATATTGTTAGCCGGTTATTAAACGTCTCTTCTTATTATCCTCCTTTTTATCATTTATCTTTAATCCCAAGTCACTTGATTTTTGGGGTTTGTAATCATTTAGCAGCACTGATAAACATTATATATTTGGCATTGATTGTTATTTTTACCTACAAAATAGCCACCCATTTTTTTGATACCCAAACAGGCTTATTGGCAGCTTTTTTTATTTCTATGTATCAGTTTCTTATCTATTTATCAAGGTCATGTTTGATAGATGTGGCTCTTACTGCTCTGGTGGTGATGAGTATTTATTATCTGTTACGCACGGAGAATTTTAACAATCGGAACTATTCAGTTATATTTGGAATCCTTTTCGGCATAGGGATGCTTACAAAATGGACTTTTTTATTCTTCCTTTTCGCTCCTCTTCTATTAGTTCTTGTAAGAGTCGTGAAATATCTAAAGAAGCCTTTTATATTTATTATTTATCTAACAAGCTTAATTTTCCTGATAATAGCCGGAATGTTTTTGATTTTTCCATATAATCTATTGATATTTATTATGGCAGTTTTTGTTGGTTGGCGTCTTTTATCTGTTTCTAGAGAAAATGATGAATTGTTTTTGAATATAAAAAATATTTTTTTATCGGCGTTGGTAGCTTTTATAATCTCTGCTCCATGGTATTTATATAATTTAATAAAATTAGTAAGACACATTACCTCCAATGTGGGACAGATCGCAGTAGCTGAGGGGGATCCGTCTTTACTTAGTTTTAGCTCGTTTTTATATTATTTCCGGGAGTTATCTGTACAGATACAGTTTATATTTTTTGTTTTGTTTTTAATCGGAATT
>DAOVJB010000084.1 GCA_030673425.1 Elusimicrobiota bacterium
CCAATGGTATCTGTCTCATTATAAGCGGGAATAATGACTAATATCTTCTTATCTGTCTTCATTTCTTAACGCCTCTAAGACAAAAAATCTCCAAATTCCCCTCAATCCTCATCGTTCGCTTTCCCCTTTTAGATTTCCATTTAGCTTATGTACTTTCCATATGCTCATATCTTTATTATCAAATACTAATTTAACAAAAAATAACTTAGGTAATCTTTCTATAAATGACTTTGGATACCCACCAAAATGTTGAACCTTTGAATCGTCATAAATTCGCGCCTTTTTTACAGCTATGTAATCGACGTCGTTAGATTTAAGTAAATCCCTTACCTTGTCCTCATCTTTGTTCCAAAAAAGATTCCATAGTGCCGCGCTGAGGTTTCCTGCCCATGCAAATCGCCGATTTGTCGCATCGAGTATTACATATTCAGGATATATAATCAGAGCATCAGGAACTGTGTCGTCTCTTAAATAAGCGAAGCCTTCTTTAATTCCTTTCGGGATTTGTCTTTTTGCTCTTACATATAAAACAGCGCTGGTGAATTGCAATAAGCATAAGAAGATGAGTAGGATCTTTAACCATTTTATGTTCCAATATTTTACAATTACTTTAGATGATAAAATAGCAAGTAAAGGCATTATAGGCAAGAGATATCTTATATCTGAAGCAGGATGAAACATGTAACAGAAAAACAGGAAATAACATATAACAGGCACCCATAATATCAGGTCTTTTTTCTCGTATATCTTGAATAGTACATATATCACCAACGCGATTAATAATCCAAAACCAAAATATTTAACTATATCCACAGGATTGAATAAAGATGAATTTAAATACTCATTAGTCCTGATTGTCCAATGGGGAGATATAAATCTATATTTTATACCTTCGAAAGTTCCGACACTTGGCATCGATACTTTTCTGCCATCTCCTAACACTGCTACTGTTGCTTTTAGATTGTTCTCTCGCCACAAAAAATCAGGCAATACAAATAAACAAGCAGGAACAAAAAAGTAGAGAAGATTTTTGAACTTTTCCCTAAAGTTAGTTTCCGTTTGATAAAGTATCAGGAAAAAAAAGGCCGGGATAAAAAAGCAAGTATTCCTTTTTGTAAGATACATTAGTCCCAGGATTATTCCCGACCACAGAAATTTTCTTTTAACTATTAACAATAGACACAATATACTTAAACAGATGGCAGGAACATCTACGTAAAATAATACGCTAAAGGCAATGACTACAGGAACAGTTGCAATAATTAAAGCAGAATACAGCCCTTGCTTTTGTCCATAAAGCTCTTTTCCTAATAAATATGTAAATAATATCAACAGGGCATAGTAAATAGTATGGTAGAATTGCGCAATTGGAAAAGATATCTTACCAGATAATCTCCAAAGTAACGCCAATAACATATGCCAGAGAGGCCCAGAATTATAATAACCGCCCGGAGGATATCCATCATCATATAAAGGGTCAATAGCTACACGACTACCAGCATTAAAGATGTCTTTGGCAAAGCGGTAGTGAAACACCTCATCTCCTAAAGAGAGTACAGAAGTGAGACCTGCAATTAATACTAATAAAGAACTACATAAAATAAGTAAGAACAACTTTTTATTAAACACTCTTTCCCCTTTTTTTAATTCCAATCTCACCTTTTTTGTCGAAACCTATTGAAGTACTCATTCAAAAGCCCTATAGCCGTCTTTGGCAAATCTATTAAATATGGATGCGTTATGATTCCTATAATATTTTTAAAGAAGCGTAAACGATAGAATTTCTTAAAAAGTTTTATAATTTCTTGACGACTCAAAGTTTCTGAGACTATGACTGCATGTCTGTAATTATTCTGAAAATTTACATCCAATTTTGACCATTGCATGTCTTCTGAAACTAATCCTCTTGATTTTGCATACTCCCAAATAGGTGTTCCAGGATAAGGAGTTAACACATAAACATCAGTCAAATTGATTGGAATGTTTTTTATAAATTTATAGGTCTCTAAGATATCATCTCTTGTTTCCTGAGGGCATCCGATGATAAAGGAGCCATTACAGGCTAAACCATGTCGCTTTATAGTTCTGACAGCATTGATATTTTGCTCTAATGTTACGGCGGGTTTTAAGTATTCCAGAGTACGCTCGCAACCGGACTCCAGTCCTAAATTTACTGAAAGCACATTCATCTGTTTTAGTAACTGAACTACCTCATCATTGACAAGATTGGCTCGAGCGTTGCAGGTGAAATGTATCTTTTTTAGTTTTTTATCCTTCTTTAACAGAGATGAAATCTCAATCAGTCTCCTACGATTAGCAATAAAGAGGTCATCATAGAAACTAATAAGCTTTACGTTATATTTATCTACTAATTCTCTAATTTCTTTTAAGACATATTCGGCGCTGAAAAATC
The DNA here is from genome assembly GCA_030673425.1 of Elusimicrobiota bacterium. GTDB lineage: Bacteria > CAYTYR01 > UBA6262 > DAOVJB01 > DAOVJB01 > DAOVJB01. Next base: position 2,414 of record DAOVJB010000084.1, read on the forward strand.
TAACATTAGGCCAAAATCTTGTGGAAGCACAAAATACGCATTTATAAGGGCAACCCCGAGAAGTAAACATATAAGTATGTTTATCAATCCTTAGAAGGTCTCTTGCTGGTATAGGGACGGAATCTATGACCTTTATTGCTGGTCTGGGTTCAGTAAATTGAATAGTATCTTTGTCTCTAAAAATAACTCCCTTAATTTTACTTAGGTCTTCAGATGAAAAACTCTTTTTTCTTAAAAACATTTCCATAAGTTCAACTACAGTTTCTTCTCCTTCACCTATAACTCCAGCATTAAAGTCAGAATTTAAACTATAAGGCATCATGCTTATGTGAATACCACCAATGATAACTGGAATTTGATGTTGTTGTTTTATAAAATTCGCATAGTTTTTCGCAATATCGAAATTCTGTGTTACTGAACTAATAAATATAATATCTGGTCTAAACTGTTTAACTTCTTTCTGAACCGCTCTGTCTATAATACGGAATCTGAAAGAATCCTTTCTGAAGTGTTTCATTAATGCACTGGCTAAATAACCAAGTCCTAAGGGAGGGTGACGTTGTTCTACCTCAACAGTAGAATGAATTGCATTTATGAGTAAGACTCTAGTTCTCGTCATTTGAGTTGCCTTTTGGCATAAACTGTAACTATGGCCCCCCTTTTTATTAAACTTTCAAAAAACGCAAAAGGAGGTAGAATCAATGTCCAAAATATCCAAAGTAGCCTTTTTAAAACAGGATTACCCCTTTTTTCTTCTTCCGCCCAGGCCCTTTGGGGGTCAAGATTAGGGAATAGCGTAATGACTAATGTTGGTGGATGCCACCAATTATTAAAATGATCTATGTTTATAATTACGAATTTTTCTTTTGTTAAGATTTTCTTTAACAAACGGACGTTAAAATAATACAAATCCCTGGGGACATCTACTGCTGCCCATCTTTTTTTAAATAATTTAAACTGGATACAATCTATATTGGGAACCTGAATAGCAACAATCCCGTCTTCTTTTAATATTCTGTGCAATTCCTCGATAATTTTTTGTGGATTGTGAGTGTGTTCTAATACATTGTGAAGTGTAATGATATCAAAAAAAGAATCGGGGTAATTTGCTTCAAACAAATCTCCTTGTTTCACATTTAATCCAAGATGCCCTCTTGCATATTCTGCGGATTGGGAGATCTCTACACCATAGGTATCAAAGCCTAATCGTCTAAAAATATCCAGTCTATCACCTGACCCACAACCAACATCTAATAACTTTCCTTTTTTCCTTTTGGCTACCTTAACAACCTTTGAAGTTTCATAACTTAATAAATGATATCTGTATATCTTTTCTAATCTTCTTATTACCTTAGTAATTTTAGATTTTGCCGTTAGTGTTTCTTTCCAGGAATATGTATCGGGATAAAATTTGACAATTTCATCTTCTGAAGGCCTGGGATTAGCGTAAATCAATCCACAATTTTGACATTGAACAACTCTAAAATCACAGTCAGACAAACCAAACTTATCCTTTTTAGAAAATAATAGCTTTGTATCGTTATTATTGCAAAAATTACATTTTACATATTCCATATATCTCTATTCTTTAAACCTCCTCACCCTTTCTACAATCATATCTACCTCAGAATCTGTTAAATCCGGAAATAAAGGCAAGGTCAACAATTTCGTCCATACCTCTTCACAAACGGGTGTTTCACCTCGGCAATTCTTATACATCTGGTAATGATTATTAGGTATATAGTGGACGCCGGTAGAAATTCCTTTTTCCTGAAGGTAAATATTTAGCCTATCCCTTTCTTTGGCCTTAATAACATAATTATGACAAGCGCTTTTGGCATAACTCTTAACCATTGGTGTTTCTATCCAATCTAAATCAGCAAATCCTTTATTATACTTTTCGATTATCTCCCCTCTTCTATCGTTCATCCTATCAAGTTTTTTAAGCTGTACTAATCCGAGAGCAGCGGTTATATCATTCATATGGCATTTATAGCCAACTTCTTCTACACTATAATACCAGGAATATTTTCTATCTTTCTCTTCTCTTGCCCAGGTATCCTTTGATATACCCAGCCATCTCAGTTTCAATAACCTGCTATAAATCTCTGGGTCATTTGTGGTAATCATACCTCCATCGGCAGTTGCTAAATTCTTAACGGCATGGAAGCTAAAGCAGGCGATGTCGCCCAAAGAACCTATCTTCTGACCTTTATATTCCCCGCCACAACCATGAGCAGCATCTTCAATTACAACCAAATTATGTTTCTTAGCTATCTCATTGATAAGGTCCATATCGCAGGGATGACCACCGTAATGGACAGCAACAATTGCCCCCGTCCTATCAGTAATCAATTTCTTTATCTCATCAGGATTAATATTTAATGTGTCTGGATATATATCAGCAAAGACAGGAATCCCATTATTATAAACGATAGCATGATTAGTAGATATAAAGGTTAGTGGTGTTGTAATTACCTCATAACCTTCTACACGCATCACTTTCATAGCAAGATGTAGCGCTGCTGTGCAGGAATTTGTAGCAACTGCGTATTTGACCCCAATATACTCAGCAAACTTCTTTTCAAACTCTTTCGTTTTTGGACCTAAACCGATCCAGCCCGTCTCGAAAGGTTCCTTTAAGGCCTCTAATTCCTCTTTTCCGTAAGATGGTTTAAAGACAGGTATCATCTATATCGTCCTTATTCTTTCAGGGCTATCTTTCTTGCACCAATACCAAATCTCTTTAATAATGTATAAAGCTCCCTGTTGGATATCCTTTTTTTCTTCATAATCTCTCTTCTCTTTTTGAGCATTTTAGGCAGACCTAAAAGAGCTGAGATATTTGCTTTTATTAATATTTTTATAAGTTCAAATTTATTCGCCTCTTTCGTAAATTTCCCTGCAGCTCCTTTTCCGGTTAAAGCACCTAAAGCCTGATAGAAATATCTTAAAATTGTGTAAAATATCCCCAAAATTAAAAAAGAAACAGGGAAACTTTTAACTGCAACCCAGATTCTATTTCGCTCAACTAAAAATGCTTTAAAAGATGAATAACTACTGGAGCTGGCAGAATGAAGATGGTGCACAACCGCTTCAGGATTATATATACATTTCCAACCAGCCAGTTGTGCTCTCCAGCCCATATCCGTTTCATCGGCATAGGCAAAAAAATCTTCATCATAAATTTCATTAGTTAATCCAATATCTTCTAACATTTCTTTTCTATATAGACAGGCGCAATCGCTGGCAAAAAATACTTCTTCTTCTTCATTGAAGTTATCACCGCTCTCAAGACGTCCCCTTCCTATGGATAATCCATCTAAACATACAACAATACCTGCGACATCAACTAAATTACTTTCATGTTCTAATAGTATCTTAGAAGCACAGGCGCCAAATTTTTCGTCTTTATCAATACTTTTTTTTAATTCCCCGATACATTTTGGCTCTAATCTCGTATCATTGTTTAACATCATAATGTATTTGCCTCGGGCTGCCCTTATACCTGTGTTATTCGCTGCTCCGAATCCGAGGTTCTTGCTATGCC
>DAOVJB010000186.1 GCA_030673425.1 Elusimicrobiota bacterium
TGTTTTAATATATATATAATATAACCGCTGGATTAATTTCGAGCGGTTAATTTTTCTTTACAATAAAGGGATTTTTATGCTAAAATCTCTTTGTATATATTTGCTTTTGGAGGATTCTATATGTCAGGACATTCAAAGTGGGCCAGTATTAAACACAAGAAGGCAGCAGTAGACGCTAAAAGAGGTAAAGTCTTTACAAAAATTATCAGGGAGCTTACAATATCAGCACGTCAGGGAGGCGGGGACCTTTCAGGAAATGCCCGCCTGAGAAAGGCTGTCGATGATGCCAAAGCTGCTAATATGCCACAGGATAATATTAAAAGGGCCATACAGAAAGGCACAGGAGAACTACCTGGCACTTCTTATGAGGAATGCGTTTTTGAAGGATACGGACCGGGCGGAGTAGCGGTTCTTGTTGAAGTGGTAACTGATAACAGGAACAGAGCCACTGCTGCATTGAGGCAGATATTCTCACGCAGGGGAGGAAATCTTGGTGAGGCAGGCTGTGTGGGCTGGATGTTTAACAAGAAGGGGTTAATAACTATAAGTAAGAAGAAGATACAGGAAGAGGAGTTAATGAATGTAGTCATTGAAGCGGGTGCTGAGGATGTAAAGAGTGATGATGAGGATGTTTATGAGATATTAACTGATCCAAAGGATTTTGAAGAGGTCAAAGGAGCTTTAGGGAAATTAGGATTAGAGCTTGCAGAACTTACCGTACTTCCCCAGACATATATAAAATTAGAGGGGAAGGATGCCGAGCAGATGCTTGCGCTTGTTGAGGCATTAGAAGCTAATGATGACGTGCAGAATGTTTATGCTAATTTTGATATAGCTAAAGATATAATGGAAAAATTGAGTCAATAGATTGGTGATATAATGAGAGTTCTGGGTATTGATCCGGGTACTGCGATAACAGGCTGGGGAGTAATAGATACAACAGAGACAAAATATAAAGGAAATGATAAACTCCAGGCAAAAGCTTACGGTTGTATCAAGACTGAGAGCAGTAGTCTTTTCTCCATAAGACTAGCAATAATTTATAATGACTTAAAAAAAATAATCAAGAAGTATAAACCGGATGTAATGGCAGTAGAAGAGCTGTTTTTCGCTAAAAACGTAAAGACAGCATTGAAAGTAAGCCATGCCCGAGGTGTAGTTATTTTAGCTGCGGTTAATGCTGGTTTAGAGGTTGCTGAGTATACACCGTTAGAGGTAAAGCAGGCTATGGCAGGATACGGAAGAGCAGACAAACAGCAGGTTCAGAAGATGGTGAAAACGCTGCTCTGGTTAAAAGAGATTCCGAAGCCTGATGATGTGGCCGATGCCCTGGCAGTAGCGATATGTCATATTAACTCAAGTAAACTTGAGAAGATGATAGTGAAAGGTTAATTTAGATGATATCTTTTATCAGGGGGATTGTAGAAGATAAAGGGATAGGTTCTGTTACTGTTGAGGTTAACGGTATAGGTTATCATGTTTTAATTCCTTTATCTACCTATGAAAAGTTATCTGAGGGAGAAATCAAGCTATATGTCTGGGAATCTACCGGTATGTACGGTGGAACCACGGTGCTTTACGGTTTCCTGACTCATCAGGAGAAAGAGATTTTTCATCTTTTACGCTCTGTTTCCAAGATAGGTGCAAAAGGTGCATTAGAGATTCTTTCCAAGATATCAAAATCACTGCCTGATTTTAAGAAGGCGGTTTTAGAAAAAGATACGAAGATATTGACCAATATATTCGGTATTACCAAAAAGACTGCCGAGAAACTGGTTGTAGGCTTAAAAGATAAGATTAAAGAGATCTCTTTTGAAGGCGAGCAGAAGTTCAGGGTGAAGGAGATCCAGGAGATAACTGATGCTGTAAGCGGTCTTGTTTCTTTAGGGTATAAAAAATCACAGGCAAAAGAAGCAGTTAATTCAGCTTGCGAGACGTTAGAGGGTAAGCTTAGTACAGAAACCTTGATCAAGCAAGCGCTTAGATACCTGTAAAAGGAGCATTTAATGCCTGAACGTGTAACGGTCCCTGTAGTAAAAAATGAAGAAGAGAAGAGTTTTGATTATGCCCTAAGGCCTAAGGTATTGGATGAGTTTATAGGTCAGCTTAAATTGAAAGAAAATTTGGGAATCTGTATTGAAGCGGCAAAGAAAAGAGGAGAACCTTTAGAGCACTGCTTATTCTACAGCCCGCCCGGATTAGGTAAGACAACCATAGCAAATATTATTGCACATGAGATGGGTGTTAACATAAAATCTACATCAGGTCCTGTACTTGAGAAGCCGGGTGATCTGGCTGCTATACTGACAAATCTCTCAGAAGGCGATATCTTCTTTATTGATGAGATACATCGCATGAACCGTGTTATAGAAGAGGTCCTCTATCCTGTGATGGAGGATTTTAAGCTTGATATCATAATAGGTCAGGGTCCGAGTGCCCGGTCCATTAAATTAGAACTTCCCCGTTTTACATTAATCGGTTCAACCACAAGAGCCGGTCTATTGACCTCTCCGTTACGTTCCAGGTTTGGAATAGTTGCATATCTTAATTTCTATAATGAGAAAGAACTGACATTAATTGTAAAACGTTCGGCCAGGATTTTAGATCTTGCCCTTGATGATGAAGGGGCAAGTGAGATTGCCAGACGTTCAAGGGGAACGCCCCGTATTGCTAACAGGCTATTAAGGCGTGTCAGGGATTATGCTCAGGTACGTGCTGACGGGAAGGTAACACAGTCGGTTGCTGATAAAGCACTTTCTATGTTAGAAGTAGATAGCGTAGGTTTAGATAGTATGGACAGGAGGATTTTAGATACCATTATAAGTAAATTTAA
>DAOVJB010000025.1 GCA_030673425.1 Elusimicrobiota bacterium
GGGGATATTTCAGAAAAGAGGCCTTAGAGACCTTAATAAAACAACATATTAGTGGCAGAATGAATCATGGCTATCGTCTCTGGTCTTTACTTACTTTAGAAATCTGGCATCGTATTTTTATTGATAATAAATCTAATAGTCTTTAATAAAGATAGTTCTATTAAGGTAAATACAGGAGAGGCTATGTAATGAAAAGTAAAAGAATAATACAGTTTCTTATAGGTATAACAATAAGTGTGGTTTTCCTGGTTTTAGCATTGCGTGGAGTACAATTTAGGGAAATCTTGGAAGCATTGAAAAGTGCAAGATATAGTTATGTTATATATGCGATTCTTTTAACTATATTAGCGCTTCTTGCAAGAAGCATAAGATGGGGATTTCTGCTCAATCAGCCTAAGAAATTGGACCTTTCGAATCTGTTTGCTGCTACCTGTGTGGGATTAATGAGTAATAATATTCTTCCTTTCAGATTAGGTGATTTTGTACAGGCTTATTTTTTAGGTCGGAAAGAAAAAATAGCCAAAAGTTTTATTTTTTCTACGGTGATGCTGGAAAGATTGTTTGACCTCATAATGCTTTTAGTTTTTTTTGGAAGTGCTTCCTTACTGGTTACTGTTTCTACAAAGATAAAAGGGATAAAATTTATTTCTGGAGCTGCTTTTATCGCAATAGTAGGGGTTATATTATTTTTAAGGTATGGAAAAAAAACAGAGGGATTTTTTACGCGTCTGGTTAGCCGTTTTTCGGTACGTTTGGCTTCTAAAGTATCTGGTTGGATTGATTCTTTTATTTCTGGTTTCCAGGTTGTCCGACAAGGGAAAGCCTTAACAAAGATTATCATCCTTTCTATATTTGGCTGGTTTATTAATATATCCATTCTCTGGATGGTTTTTCTGGCATTCGGGATAGATAAACCGTTTGGAGTTGTTACCATTGTTATAACTATAATTTTAATCAGTGTTATGATACCGTCTTCCCCCGGATATATCGGGACATGGGAATATTTTGGTGTTTTTGCTTTAGGGCTTTTTAATGTTGAAAAGAGTTTGGCTTTAAGTTGTGTTTTAATACACCATATGACACAGTATTTAACGATTTTAATATTGGGCTTGTTCTTTTTAGCTAAAGAGGGAATTTCTTTAAAAGAAGTCGAGAATATCTCGGAAGGCCGGAATAAAACTAATGACTGATAAAATTAATATTCTACATCTTGTTACAAGTCTTAATGTAGGCGGAACTGAAAAATATTTACTTTCTGTAACAAAAGCCTTAAAGGGTGATTTTAATTTTTTTGTAGGTTATCTGAAGCAGGAAGGACGTATTGCCGATGAGTTAAAAAGAGAAGGCATCCAGGTTTATAGATTGAATAATTTGTATAATCTATTTAGATTCTTGAAAAAAAACAAGATTTACATTTTGCATACCCATCTTTACAGAGCCAATATTATAGGGAGAATAATGGGAAAGGTAGCTAAGGTTCCGGTTATTGTGTCCAGTCAAAGGAGCATAGATGGATGGAAGAAATTTTATCATGTCCTATTAGATAGAATAACAGCAAGATTTAATGATTGTATAATAGCTAATTCTCAAGAAACAAAAAAGATTTTAATTACCAGAGAAAAAATAGACTCTAATAAAATATCCGTTATACATAATGGAATAAATATAAATGATCATATCTCTGATGTGGGAATGCCGTCTGTTAAGGCGAAATTGAAGATAGGGATAGATATACCGGTTATAGGATATGTAGGCAGATTACATACTGAAAAAGGTGTAGATCTGATCCCGGAAATCGCATTACGTTTAAAACAAAATATTCCTGTATTTAAGTTTGTGATTATTGGTGAAGGGCCTTTTAAGAAAAAATTGGCAAGATATATTGAAAAATATGGATTGACAGACAATATTAGCCTGCTTGGTTACAAACAGAATATATTAGATTTTATTGCTATAATGGATATAGTTATTCTCCCTTCCAGGGAAGAGAGTTTTCCTCAGGTTGTTCTGGAAGCTATGAAAATGGCAAAACCTGTAGTAGCTGCAGATGTCGGCGGAGTAAAAGAGTTAGTTATTGATGGGGTAAACGGTATTTTAGTCCCTTCCTGTAATACAGAGGTTTTTGTAAAGGCTATATTCCGAATATTACAAGATAAAGATAATGCTTATGCAATGGGAAAAGCGGGCAGAAAGTATGTTATTGAAAATTTTGGCATTGATAGGATGATTAAAGAAACTGAACAGATATATAATAAGTTTATAGATGAAAAAATAAGAATCAATCAAGATGAGGAGGATATATGAGTATATACTTAGTCACGGGAGGTGCCGGATTTATCGGCTCTAATATAACTGAAGAATTGCTTAAAAGAGGCGAAACAGTTCGTATTTTAGATAATTTTTCTACGGGTAGAAGAGAAAACATTAATCATTTATTAGAGAAAATAGAGCTGATTGAAGGCGATTTGAGAAATTATGAGCTAATAAAAAAGATTACCTCAGATGTTGATTATATTATCCACCAGGCGGCTTTACCTTCGGTTTTCCGTTCTATACAAGAGCCTCTTTTAGTAAATGAAGTGAACATCGGGGGAACTCTTAATGTTTTATTTGCAGCTAAGGAAAACAAGGTAAAAAGAGTAGTTTATGCTAGCTCTTCTTCTGTCTATGGTGATACCCCTGTTCTTCCAAAGAAGGAAGATTTTAAACCATCTCCTCTTTCTCCTTATGCGCTTACTAAATTGACAGGAGAATACTATTGTAAGATTTTTCATAATGTGTATGGATTAGAAACGGTCTCTTTAAGATATTTTAATGTTTTCGGTCCACATCAAGACCCCTCATCAGAATATTCGGCAGTAATCCCTAAATTTATAAGCATAATAATGAAGGGGGAATCCCCCACGGTTTATGGTGACGGCTTACAAACACGTGATTTTAGCTATGTTGATAATGTTGTAGTTGCGAATATTAACTCCTGTGTTGCCCCGGATGCTGCGGGTAAAACATTTAATATAGCCTGTGGAGAAAGAATCTCATTGATTCAGCTCCTAAAAGAAATAAATGATATATTAAATACTAAAATCCCCCCTGTTTTTACTGAAGCAAGGAAAGGAGATGTGAAACATTCTTTAGCTGATATCTCTTCTGCCCGACAGATGCTTAACTATAATCCTGTTGTTAAGTTTAATGAGGGATTAAAGAAAACGATAGAGTGGTTTACCCCGTGAGATAATTTCATATCTGACGGGGCCTACAGAGGTAATTGACAATAAGCCATTAATTATAGTATATTATAGTGATAAGCTAAAGGTTGCTTAAAGATACTAAATATGCTGGGTGTCAGCTATATATAAAATAAGAAGTCCGGGTTTAAAGGTATTTTAATGATAAAAAAGATTAGCCTTAAATCAAAAAAGCTGAGATTAATTGTTTTTATTTTGCTTTTTTTGATTATATTGACTTTTATAGTTAATGGATTAAGAAAAAGAAAAGCCATAAACAGCTATAGACAGGGAATAGAACTATTACGTTGGGGTAATTACGAAACAGCAATTGAAAAATTGCAGAAATCCATGAATTTCTGGCCCAGAGGTTGGTGGTATGCTGATGCCCAGAAGAAGTTATTTTATTGTAAATTAAACACAGGAGAAGATATAGAAAAACTTCTGGTTGGGGTGAGAGTTGTAGGGCAGGAGGGTAAAGTGGCAGAAAATATTACATTAAAAATATTATTTTTCTTCATTTTAATCGGTATAGGATTTGTTGTTTTTATAAGAATAAAGAAGAAAAAAAAGATACAACAATTTACTTATTATATCCAGAGTGTTGGTAAAAGAATAAAGACAAATCTTCCTCCCATCTGTCTTGAGAGTTCCAAGGATGGTTTCAGTTCAGTTAAAGATTATCAAGAGTATGTTACGTATTGTAAAGAAGGAGAGTTTGTAAAACTTGCGGAATGTTTGATAGGGGAATATTACATGAAAGATTATCCTGACGCAGTAGATTATTTAGATAAAGCTATAGAGTCTTACAAGAGTTTACTGAACAATTACCCGAATTCAATCTTTGCAGAAGAAATTCTATATAAGTTAGCTAATCTTTGTTTTTTCAGATTAAACGATTATGATGAGGCAATTAAGGGCTATAAAACTATTATTGAGAAATATCCCGAGACTAAATGGGTTAAAATTGCCAAAGCCCGGGTAGGCCTTATTGAGGATAACTCAGATTATGGCCGTCAACCGCTTAGTATTTATATATCAGCTGAAAAATATTATGAAAATAAAAAATATGAGAAGACAATTGATGAATTTAGAAAAGTTATCTCTAAATTTCCTGATTCTAATTTAGCTGGTGATGCTTTATACGCAATAGGTGATGTATATATATATAAAATAAACAAACCAGAATCAGCTACCAGGGAATATCGACAATTAATTGATAAATATCCTCAGAGTAAATATGCACCTAATGCTCAATATAAGATAGGTGAATGTCGCAGAAGACTTAAAAAATTTGCTGAAGCTATCTCTGAGTATAAAAAATTTATAGATAATTATCCTGACAGTGATTTTTTGGATTACGGCTATTATTATTTGGCACAGTGTTACGAACATGAAAAGAAACCAAACCAAGCAGAGAAATTTTACCAGAAACTTTTAGATGATTATCCTGGCAGTATATGGGTAGTAGTGGCAACCTCAAGGCTTGAGGTATTGAGAGGAGCAAACAAGGATAAAGAGGAGTAGAATTTTAGATGTTAAAAATGTCAAGCTATCTTATAACTTTTATAATTGCTTTGATTATATCCTATTTTGTTACACCATTGATGCGGAAGATTGCTCTTAAATTTATGATTATGGATAAACCCAGTTCTTCCAGTGTTAAAACACACAGTAGCCCTACGCCTTATCTAGGTGGTTTAGCCATTTATTTTTCTTTTATTTTAGCGCTTTTTTTAGCTACAATTTTTCTGGAGCTACAGTGGGAGCATATCTATGTGATATTAATAGGCGGAACAATAATTATGTTTTTAGGCTTGATTGACGATATAAGCTCATTATCCATATACTTAAGATTTATCATCCAAATTTTAGTTGCTTGCGTTTTAGTTGTTTTTAATATTCGTATAATGTTTATTTATCCGTCTTACATAGGTATATTATTTACTATTTTCTGGGTAGTTGGGATTATGAATGCGTTTAATATTATAGATATTATGGATGGTTTAGCAGGAGGGGTAGCACTTATTGCTTCTTTGGCATTGCTTTTTATTGCCTTGCCTACTGAGGAGATCTATGTTAATTTTGCAGCAGCGGCTTTAGCGGGTAGTACATTAGGTTTCTTAAAATATAATTTCTCCATTCGGCCGGATAAGAAAGCTTTGATTTTTATGGGGGATGCGGGAAGCCTCTTTATAGGTTTTATTCTGGCTGCTCTGTCTATGGGTACAAGTTATACGAAGATGAATGATATAGCGCTTTTTTCTCCATTGCTAATTTTAGGTATTCCGATATACGATACTTTTTTTGTTATGCTTTTAAGATTCAAACAAGGAAAACCCATATTTCATGGAAGTCATGACCATATTGCATTACGGTTGGAAGTCTTGGGATTTAATAGAAAAAAAGTGGTATTAATTATTTATTTAATTAGTGTTCTATTGAGTTTAGTAGCTTTATTGTTGACTAAGGTAAAAATTGCCTGGGCTATATATATTTATTTAATGGTAGGGACTGTTTCAATAATAGGAGCTGTAAAATTAGGTAAAATCAAAATGGATACTACAGAACTTAACTTGTCGAAATAGAATCTGAAGGCTCCGGAACTTTGACACTGAGTTAGTTAAGGAAATAGAAAAAAGAATGAAGAAATCCTCTAAGATTATTATATTAGGAGCTGGTTTGACTGGGTTAAGTACAGCATATCATCTCCACCAGATATTGAATTTCCCAATACAATTAGAGTATGAAATTTTTGAAGCTGAGCCAATAGCAGGAGGTCTAGGTAGTTCAGTTATCCAGGATGGCTTTACTTTTGATTATACAGGTCATATTTTACATTTAAGAAAAGATTATGTTAAAAAATTAATAAGAAAGTTATTAGGTAGAAATTACAAAAGTCACAAGAGAAATTCATGGATTTACTCTAAAACTATTTACACAAGATACCCTTTCCAGGCAAATACGTATGGGTTACCTCTTGATGTAGTAAAGGATTGTGTATTAGGATTCGTCAAGGCAAAATGTCTAAGTAAAAGCTATTGTAATTCTTCAGTTATCAAACATCAGTCATTCTATGATAGAATCATCGCAACCTTCGGTCAGGGTATTGCCAGACACTTTATGATTCCCTACAATGAGAAAGTCTGGACCGTCCATCCCAACTCTTTAACGTGCGACTGGATGCATTCTTTCGTTCCTCAACCTTCATTAGAAGAAGTCATTGACGGAGCCTTTACTGACCAAAAGAGGTCATTTGGTTATAATGTTTCTTTTTTATATCCTAAAAGAGGCGGTATACAGACCTTACCAAACGCCTTTTTACCATATGTTAAAAACTTAAAGGTGAATTCTGAGATTACTAAAGTAGATGTCATTAATAAAATAGTAGAGATAAATAATATTTATTGGCATAAATTTGACCACTTGGTTTCAACGTTACCGTTGAAAAAATTAATTAAATTGGTAGATAAAGTCCCCCGGGCTATAAAAAATGCGGCAGAACAATTAAAGTGTAATTCTGTTTTGAATATTAATTTTGGCATATCACGTGCTGGCATCTCGGACAAACACTGGATCTATTTCCCGGAGAAAGAATTTATTTTTTACAGGGTTGGATTCCCAATGAACTTTTCACCATCTGTAGTGCCTAAGGGCACAAGTTCCATATATACTGAGATAGCATACAGACGAGATAGAAGATATGTCATTTCTGGTACTAAGTACCGATTGCCACGCGACAAGGCAAAAATTATACAAAGAGTAAAAAAGGATTTAATTAAAGCAGGTATTTTAAGAAGTAATGATAAAATTTTAACTGTGAATGTTTTAGATATAGAAAATGCTTATGTAATTTACGATAAAAACAGAAGAAAGAGTTTGGAAATAATTAATAAATTTCTTCTTAAGAACAATATCTATTCCATTGGACGCTACGGAGGATGGAAATATCTCACCATGGAAGATGCTATATTAGAAGGGAAACAGGTTGCCGAAAGGTTTAAAGAATTAGGATAGATTAGGAGGTTTTATGCGTTGTGTGGTAACAGGTTGTGCAGGTTTTATCGGTTCGCATCTTGCCCAAAGATTACTTGATGCTGGTAATAGTGTGATAGGTATAGATTCTTTTTCTGATTATTATGCTAAACAGATAAAGGAGCATAATATCAGGAAATTAAAAGATAATAAGAATTTTATACTTATTGAAGGTGATATTTTAAGTTTAGATTTAGAAAGCAGTATGTATGACGCTGAATATATTTTTCACCAGGCGGCACAAGCTGGCGTGAGGCATAGCTGGGGTACTGATTTTGATATTTACGTTCATGACAATATTATGGTTACCCAGAAGATATTAGAGTTTGTAAAAGAGAAAAAAATAAAAAAAATGGTTTATGCTTCTTCTTCATCAGTTTATGGGGACACAACTCTGCCAATGACCGAGGATAATGTCCTGAGACCTGTCTCTCCCTATGGCGTAACTAAATTAGCTGCTGAAAATTTGTGCTATCTTTATTGGAAAAATTATCAGGTACCGGTGGTATCACTTAGATATTTTACTGTTTATGGCCCACGCCAGAGACCGGATATGGCTTTTCATAAATTCATCCAAGCCGTCCTTAAGAGTGAAGAAATTATCATTTATGGAGACGGCAAGCAGACACGTGATTTTACCTATATTTCTGATATTATAGATGCCAATATAAAAGCAATGGAGTCCGATATTATAGGTGAGGTTTTTAATATAGGAGGAGGGGCGCAGATAGCACTTAATGAGACCTTAAAAATATTGGAACAAATTACTGCTAAATCTCCTAAGGTTAAATATATTGAAGAACAGAAAGGTGATGTAAAAGATACTAAAGCAGATATATCCAAAGCTAAGAAGATGCTCGGATATGAACCCCAGATTCAATTATCCCAAGGGCTACAAGAAGAAGTTAACTACATTAAAAGAGTATTTAACCTTTAATATTTTCCCTACAATATATCAAAGAGGAAGAAAGTGACAAAAGAGAAAATTAACGTTGCTCATATTGTTACCAAGTTAGAGCTAGGAGGAGCACAGCAGAATACGCTTTATACGGTTCAACATTTAAATAAAGATAAATATAAACCTATGCTTATTTATGGAACAGGTGGTATGTTAGACCATATAGCTAATACATTGCATCAAGAAGTAAAGACCTGTCCAATTCCTCAATTGATCCGCCGGATAAATCCCATTAAAGATTGGAAAGCATTCAAAGAATTAAAACGTTTATTTAAGGAAGAAAAGGTAGACATAGTTCATACTCATTCATCTAAAGCAGGGATATTAGGTCGCTGGGCTGCATATTTTGCAAGAGTTCCTGTAATTATACATACTTTTCATGGATTCGGATTTCATGATTACCAAAACTTCTTTGTAAAGAGGTTTTTTATTTTTTTAGAATGGATTACAGCAAAAATTACTGATAAATTAGTAGCTGTGTCAGAAGAAAATGTAAAAAAAGGACTTCATTATAAAATTGGTAAAAAAGAACAATATACAGTAATTCATAGTGGAATAAAATTTGAGGCTTTTCTAGATGTAAATGTTGATATTGAGGAAAAGAAAAAAGAGTTAGGGATAGATATAAATTCACATGTGGTTGGGATGATTGCCTGTTTTAAGCCTCAAAAAGCTCCTTTGGATTTTGTAAAGATGGCAGAAATAGTTACTTGTGAAGTACCTGGTGTTCAATTTCTTTTGGTAGGTGATGGGGTATTACGGCCTAAACTTGAAGGCTTGATAAAAGAAAAAAGCTTGAAAAATAAGGTTATTTTAGCAGGTTGGCGTAATGATGTTCCCCAGATAATGCGTATTTTTGATATTTTTGTTTTAACCTCTTTATGGGAGGGTTTGCCCAGGGTGATTCCTGAGGCTTTGATAAGTGGTAAACCTGTAATAGCTACTGCTGTTGATGGAAATAAGGAGATTATAAAAGACGGAGAAAGCGGTTATTTAGTTTCTCCTAAAGATGTTAAAAGTATGGCTGAAAAAGTTATATTTTTATTGAGGAACAAAGAAAAAGCGATACAGATAGGTGAAAAAGGTAAAGAGTTAATTAATAATTCTTCATTTAATATTGATGTAATGGTGAAAAAGCAAGAAAAACTTTATGAATCTTATGAATATAAACTTAAGAGGTAAGTAGGTGTCAGAGAAAAACAGGAATTTATTCCCGATTTTAATTTCTATAATTCTCTTTGCTTCTGTTCTTATCCCGCGTATTTCACATCTTCTGGGGGATACGTTACTGATAATCTCTATCCTGTTTGTTTTGCTGCTGCAGTTCTTTAAGAAAACCTGGGATGATGATTACCATACGAAATCAACTACGGTTGATTTACCTATTTTATTGCTGGTTTTTTTGGTTATTGTTTCTTTGGTAAGATCTCTTAATTTTCATGATAGTTTGAGGGAAACACTCAAGGTTATCTCATATATAATTTTATTTTTTGTTATTGTCCAGTATAAAGATAAAGAGAAAATGGCTAAGATTATTATCCGGACGGTTTTGATAACAGGATTTTTTGTTGCGGTGTATGGAATTTATGAACATATTGCGATAGTAAAATCCTTCTGGTATCCAAGGCAAATGGTTTATTCCACTTTTCCCAACCCGAATCATTTCGGGGGATATTTAGTTGTAAGTATTGTCTTATCACTCGGATTATTATTATTTAATAGCCTAAAACGAAAAGAAAGGATTTTTCTAACAGTAGTTCTTATTACATCTTTTGTTGGGCTTTATTCTTCAAACTCTAAAGGTGCTCTTTTAAGCCTGGCTGCTTCTCTGTTTGCTTTAGCAGCGGTAAAAGGGAGAAAATATTTTAAAATTTACATGGGATTAGTAATCTCTCTATCTCTTATTGTAATCTTTTTAATTAGTCCCGTAGGCAGGCAAGTAACACCCCAAGGATTTATGAGTGATCCTTATATGTATGGACGGATTCCCTTGTGGGGTGAAACTTTAAGGTATATTTCTGATTATCCTTTCCTGGGAACAGGTATAGCTACATTTAAGGATTATTATCCGCAGTATAAATCTATGGCTGGGATGCGTTCGGCTGAGTTTGCTCATAATGAATTTCTCAATATTTCAGCTGAATTAGGTTTATTTACTTTAATTGTGGTTGTATGGTTATTGGTAATTCTCTTTAAGAGAATGTTGATTCTAGTAAAGAGTAACAAGCAGTCAGAAGCGCCAGTTCTTTCTAAAGGGCTCTCTGTTGGTATATTAGCTGCTATCATAGCAATATTGGCTCAGAGTTTGGTGGAGTTCAATATGCATACTCCTGGAATTGCCGTGGTATTTCTGTCACTAACAGGCATCGTTATCTCTTTTTCTAGTTCAGGTGGGCAAAAGAGTTCAAATCCTTTCAAAAAGAGTAAAAAGATTATAGTATCTATAATAGTAGTAACAGGTTTTGTACTATTGTTGGTGTTATTAGTTATGCCGCTTATAGCAGACCATCATGCTAGAGAGGGACATTTGTATCAACATAAGAAAGATTATCTGAGAGCCATAAAAGAATATGAGAAAGCTATAAAATTCAACCCTCTTTTTACCCCTTATCGTGAAAGATTGGGTGATCTTTATTTAATAGAAGGTAAAATCTTAGAGGATGAGAACTTCATTTTTGGTGCCTATTATGAATATAATAAATGTGTTAAGATGTATCCGAGAAATGTTTTCTACAGGCTTAAATTAGCCAGATTCTATAAAAAACATGGTGCCTTAGACAAGGCCCTAGAACAATATCAACATATAATTGAACTTGCTCCTAATGTTGAAGCTTTTCAACAGGAATATGAAGGGTTACGCAAGGAAGTTGAATAATGATTATATGAGATATGTCTTTCTCTTGACATAATAGATACAATGTGCTATCTTAACTTTAAATGAGGAGCGGAATAGCAGTGAAGCGACAAATGGGTCAAACTATTAGTGAGAAAATCATCAGCAGGCATTGCCAAAAAAAGGTCTCTTCAGGTGAGATTGTAGTTGTAGATGTTGATATTTCCATGGCTCAGGACGGCACAGGTCCTCTGGCCATAAAACAGATAGAATCATTGGGTATAGATAAAATTACCAATCCTGATAGCTCTATTTTCTTTATTGATCATGCTGCTCCAAGTTCCCGATATGAACTATCTAACGCCCATAATGTTCTCAGAAACTTTGCTAAAAAGACAGGAGCCAGGATTTCTGATGTGGGGGACGGGGTATGTCATCAGCTACTGGTAGAGACATACGTTAAACCGGGGCAGATTGTAGTCGGTGCTGATTCCCATACGTGTACCGCCGGTGCTTTATCTGCCTTCGCTACCGGTATGGGGTCTACTGATATAGCTGTGGCTATGGCTTTCGGCAAAGTATGGTTTAAGGTCCCTCAGACATTTTTAATAA
>DAOVJB010000089.1 GCA_030673425.1 Elusimicrobiota bacterium
CTTTGTGACTGGTGTGATTACCAGAATATATGTCCTCTCTGGAAACATCCAAAGGAAATGGAAGTTCTTCCCGTAAATGAATACAAAAAAGATACCGGTGTCAAGCTGGTTACCAGGTATGCCGAACTTGAAGAGAAAAAGAATGAACTTAAAGAAGAAATACATGAAACAGAGAATGAGCAGAAAAAAATAGAGGATGCAGCTATAGAGTTTGCCCAAAAGAAAGGTATCTCGGTTATAGATGGCCCATCTGCTCAACTTAAAGTTGATATAAAAGATGAATTAAAAGCTCCTACCAAATCTGAAGATTCAGAAACATGGACCAGGTTTAGGGAATTTCTGTTAAAAGAGGGGAAATATGAAGATGTTTCAACCGTAAACAGCAATATGGTCAACTATAGGATAAGATATAAGAAATGGCCTGCAGATTTTATAGAAGAAGTCAAAAGGTTCCTTAAGCATCAGGTGACAAAGAAAGTTAAATTGGTTAAAAAATAAATTTAAGGCAGGAAAAAAGGACAGATGAAATGAAGGTAAGCAGACATATTATTGTATCAGTTAGTGTTGGGGCAGTGGTATCTTTTTGGTTTAATAATTTATATGCAGGGATTATATGTCTTCTATCAGGGGTTCTCGTAGATAGTGACCATATTTTAGAATATATAATTGAGTACAGGTGGAGGGATTTTACTTTTAAGAAATGCTATGTAGCATGCGAGAATAATCAATTTAAGAAAATTCACCTTGTTTTGCACAGCATTGAAATTATTCTTGTACTTTGGGTTTTTGTAGTGTATACAAGAAATATATATCTTTTTGCAGGTACGCTGGGATATTCTGTGCATTTACTACTTGATATTGTAGGGAACCGTGCATCCCCGCGGTCATATTTTTTCATCTGGCGTGCTGTAAATAAATTCTCTGCTGACAGATTTTTAAAAAGACGTTGTGATACCGATCAGGAGGTGGTATAATATGAAACTGACCAGTTCTGTATTTAGTGATGGAGGTATGATGCCTTCAAAGTATACGTGTGACGGTGAAAATATTTCCCTGCCATTAGAGATAAGTGATGTACCTGCAGGCACCCAGAGTCTGGTTCTTGTTATGGATGACCCTGATGCACCAATAGGCACTTTTGATCACTGGCTTATTTGGAATATTCCTGCTGATACTAAAACTATTGCCGAGGGATGCGAGCCTTCAGGTGTTGGAGGAATAACGGGTTTCGGAAAGATTGGCTACGGTGGACCATGCCCGCCATCAGGTGTGCATAGTTATAAATTCAAGCTGTATGCTTTGACTAAGAAATTAGACTTAAAAGAAGGTTCCGGAAAAAAAAGCTTGGAATCTGCCATGAAAAATAATATAATAGAAGAAATAGTACTGACCGGTAAATATAAAAGAAGATAAAGATTTTAATTAATTGGAGGGATTATGACACCAGATAATAGTAATTTCGAGACTGCTAGAGTGCTGGTAGTGGATGATTCGTTGTTTGTGTTATCCATGATAAAAGAGATGCTTGCGGGAAGCGAGTTTAAGATCGTGGGAACAGCAGTTACTGGAACCAAGGCATTAGAGAAGTGCGAGGAGTTAAATCCGGATATTGTGCTGTTAGATATTGTTCTGCCTGACAGGAGCGGGAGCGAGATAATAACTAATATTAGGGAGATTAATCCCAAGACCTCAATAATAATGGTGAGTTCCCTTGGTACCCAGGGGAAGGTTGTAGAGTGCCTGAGAAAAGGAGCAGTACATTTTATTACCAAGCCCTTTGATAGGGCAATACTGCTTGAAACCCTGCGTGATTTCAAGCACGGCGGGAGAGGATCAGTAGTGCAGACTACTGTTGACCTTTCCTTGGCAGGGGTAAGTTTAGGAATGAAGTTTTTTGAAATACATGTTGGGATGAAATTTTTCGGGCAATACCTTATGGAAAAAGGGTTGATAGATAAGGAACAATTATTAAAAGGAATTAAATATCAGAAGAGTATTAATTTATCTCTTGAAGATATCTGCCTTAAAAAGGACATGCTTACTAAAGGACAGGTTGAAAAAATTCATGAGATTCAAAAGGCCGACCTTGATAAAGATTTCGGTGAAATCGTATTGGTAAATGGATTCCTGACAAAAGAAAATTTAGATAAGGTTGTAGAAGAACAGCGTAAAAGGTGGATATATATAGGGGAGTCCCTCGTTAAGATCAAGGCACTCGGTTATAACCAGCTTGCAGAGGCTCTCAAGGATTACAAGGAAGAACAGGAGAAAGATGAATGGGAGATTGGAACGAGGTTGGGTGCTGTAAGAAATAACCTTATAGTTAAGACATTCGTGAACTTCACGATGAAGATATTCTACAAGATCATCAAGGAACCTGTTAAGCTGAAAGAATGTTCTGATTCCGTGGAGGGTTTCGAGTTGAGGGACTATACTATCCAGCAGAGCATAAGAGGGGATATGAGCCTGTTTTTCATAGTCAATATTTCAGAGGATGTTTGTTTCAAGATAGCATCGGCCCTGTTCGGTAGAAAGGTTAAAGGGATTACGAATATAGAACAGGATGCCCTGAAGGAATTTCTTAATGTTATAAGCGGAAACTGTTGCGCCAAGTTGAGTAATATAGGTATTAACCTTGAAACAAGGGTTCCTGAGTTCTATGAAAACAAGACCCAGGAGAAATACTCATTACCGCAGAGAATGCAGAATGCTTTTGCCCTGGTTATTTCCGGTATAGGTGATTTTGACCTGGTCATATTAAGAGATAAATAAAAAAGTTGTTCTGTTTAACTGAAAAGCCATAAAGAGTTTTCCCTTTATGGCTTTTTGCTATATGATTCTTTTTTCAGTACGGTCTCTCAGGTGCAAACCCCATACCCAGGAACGGCTGCGGTTCTGTTTTTGCAAAATCATAGTAGATTATGACAGCCTGCCTTGGTTTATACATGCCAGTGTTGTACTTAAAGTGTACCAGTTCTGTTGGATGTGATTCCCGTTCTCCCATGCCTGTTCCTGCTTTCTGTTTATCATGACGGCGTTCATATTCTTCCTCACATGGTGCTGCGAGTTCTTTTTTGCAACCTAACCAACTCCTGAATGGCCTGGGCTTTCTTGTGTATTCATATATAGGGTTGTTTTCAAAATAGTTTTCCAGATCTTTTTTATTCCAGAAATATGCTGCCCCGATCACACCGCAGTTAACTGAAAGATCTTTCCCCCAGTTGTTGGAGCGCCACTTGGCATAGGAATCGTCTCTTGTTGTGAAATAGAAACGTCTTGCTGTGTTGCCGCTTACCTGCCATCCCCTGATGGTTACATAAGAGTAAGGCTCTATAATCCATTTTGAACCTTCATCAGGTTTGCACGGTTTTCCGGTGATGGAGTTAAGTCCGTCTATTGTAAGATTTACGGCTATCCTTATAGGCATTGGGTTGTGAAGGATAATGGAGTATCTTTCTTGCGGCTTTGCTGTTATGAAGGGTCTCCCGTTTTTGGTTCTCTCATATTTTGTTCCTGTTTCATCACTTAGGACCTCTACCAGGAAGTTATAGGTATACTTCCTTTTTTCATAGCGTACGATTCCGTCACGGATGATTTTAGTCCTGCATTTTACTTTGAAGGGCTGCGTGGCAGCATAAGAGGGGATGCTTAGGAGGGTGCTTAGCATAGATGCGAGTAGTATCAAGCTTATCTTTTTCATTTTATTTCTCCTTTCTTTTGTTTTTTCGCAAAACTTTGGGCCCTTTTTTGCGCTTCTACTTATTTAGACACCTCCGGGATTATTTTGTTCCAAAAACATAAATAAAACTTGATTGAATAAGGGGGATTTGGTATAGTAAAATAACATAAATACATATAGAAATAAAGTGAAATGACCCATGACAGGAAAATTTTTATTACTTGCTGTTTTCGCTATCGGTATGGCCCATGTGGAGGGCGTGGTTGTGGTATATCTGCGTAAAGTGCTGGGTATTACTGATGTAGAGTCAAATCTGAAGGTAGCAGCCGAAAATTTTAATTTCCCCAGGAAATATCTTCTTATTGAAAAGACGAGGGAAATGGCCACGATAGTGATGCTTGTTGCCCTGGCGTTTCTTACCGGGGGCAGCTGGCTTGATAAGATAGTCGTTTTCTTGTGGACATTCGCTTTCTGGGACATTTTCTATTATTTTTCGCTTTATGTCTTGATTAAATGGCCACCAAAACTTACCACAATCGATGTCCTGTTCCTGATACCGCGTCCTTGGATCACACCGGTATGGGTTCCCGTAGGAATATCATCCATGATTATTATATTTATTGTTTTCTTTCTCCTAAATAAAGGAGCGTAATCTATATGAAAAAATGTCCTTATTGTAAAGAGGAAATACAGAATGAAGCAGTAAAGTGCAGGTATTGCGGAGAGTTTTTGAATAAAAAAGAGAAACCCGTCTGGCTTTTTAGGACATCTACCTTGATAGGTGCTTTTATCTCTATCGGACCGTTTGCCCTGCCGCTTGTCTGGTTTAACCCGCGTTTTAGCAAGAGAAATAAGATAATAACAACAGTTATTGTTTTTATTATCTGTTATTTTTTATGGATAATAGTTAGTAGATCTTTGAAGTCTTTAATAAGCTATTACCAGCTTATACCCTCTTTTTAGATAGGTGTATATATAACAGATTATGATTAAAATAGGAAAGTTAAGGTTATCCTCTTCATGCGTTCTTTCCCCGCTTTCAGGAGTAAGCGACTTTCCTTTTCGTATGATCAATCGTTCTTTTGGTTGCGAGCTTACATTTGTAGAAATGATTAATGCTCGTTCGCTTGTTTATAAGAATAAAAGAACAGAAAAAATGCTTTCAACAATGCCTGCTGACAGACCTCTGGGTATACAGCTGCTGGGTAATGATCCTGATGTTATAGGCAGGGCATTGGAGATAATAGATAAGTATAAATTTGATATTATAGATTTCAATGCGGCTTGTCCTGTTGAAAAGGTTATCAAGAGAGGAGAAGGGGCCAGTTTACTTAAAGATCCACACAAATTAAAAAAGATACTTAAGGTAATGGTTGATAATTCTAAGACTCCTGTTACGGTAAAAATACGCTCGGGCTGGGACGGGACCTCTGTTAATGCAAAAGAAGTAGCCCTTTATTGTCAGGATGCGGGAATAAAAGGATTGTTTGTTCACGGGAGAACCAGAGTTCAGGGATATAGCGGGAATGTGGATTATAATATAATAAAAGAGGTAAAAGGAGCTCTCGATATACCTGTTATAGCAAGCGGTGATATTCTTTCCCCCGAGTTAATAAAGCGAATGTTTGAGGAGACAGGCTGTGACGGAGTTGCCGTAGCGAGAGGGGCTCTGGGCAATCCATGGATATTTAAGGAAGCATCAGAATTTCTTAAGAATGGTAAGATTGTAAATAGACCTGATATTCATGAGATTACCGATACGATGATAAAACATCTTAATGCATCTATTGATTTTTATGGAGAGATAATAGGTCTTATAGATTTTCGTAAATTTTTTATATGGTATACTAGGGGTCTTCATGATATGAAGTTCCTAAGGAATAAGGCCTTCCATATAAAAAGCAAAAATGATATGATAGGTGTCATTAACGAATTGGTAAGATAAAACAGGATTTTGTTCGGGTTAAAGGTGAAAAGCAGTGATATTCAAAAAAACAGTTCTATTTTTATTTTTACTGTTGCTTTCTGCAAATATATCTAATGCCGAAGAGAAGCTTACACTGGCAGATTGTATTGAACTTGGTATAGAAAATAATTTTGATATAAAAAAAGCAAACTACGATTTTCTTTCCAGTAAAGAGACAACAAAACAAGTAA
>DAOVJB010000162.1 GCA_030673425.1 Elusimicrobiota bacterium
CTCTCAGGATGAGGCATCATTCCTAAAACATTACCTCTTTTATTTACAATACCTGCTATATTTTCTAATGCTCCATTCGGATTAGACTCTTGGTTAACCTCGCCTTTTTCATTACAATAACGTAAAACAATTTGATTCTTCTCATTAAGTACCTGTAGTCCTTTTTCATCAATATAATAATTACCTTCATTGTGGGCTATGGGTATTTTTAATATGTGTTCCTTTTTGCAAAGATTGGTAAAAGGGATACTATTGTTTTCTGTTTTTAGATAGACATATTTACATATAAAATGCAAGTTTTTATTACGCAACATCGCGCCAGGTAAAAGTCCTGCTTCAAGTAAAATCTGAAAGCCGTTACAGATACCTATTACAAGACCGCCTTTATTGGCAAATTCAACAACCTCCTGCATTATGGGAGAAAACTTTGCTACCGCACCTGTTCTGAGATAATCCCCGTAACTGAAACCGCCGGGTAATATAAGGCAGTCAAATCTATCACGCCTCTTATCTTTGTGCCATATATATTCAACGTGTTCTTTCAGGACATTTCTGATTACATAAAGACAATCCTGGTCGCAGTTTGAACCAGGAAAAACAAGCACTCCAAATTTCATTTATACCTCTTCGACCTTAAAACTATAATCCTCTATTATTGGATTGGCTAACAGTTTTTTACACATTTCATCAAGTTGCTTATGTGCCTTTTTCTTATCCGAAAGGTTCAATTTTAGAGTAATCAATTTACCAATTCTGACTTCTTCTATTCCTTTATATTCTAAAGAATCCAAAGCATGCTTAATGGTTAGTCCTTGAGGATCAGATACTGTTTGTTTTAAGGTAATATAAATTTCTGCTTTTAACATTTTTATTATTCCTTAACTGGTATTCCTTTTTGCTTAAGGTATTGTTTTGCCTCTGGGATTGTAATTTCGCCAAAATGAAATACTGAAGCACATAACACATTAGCCGCCTTAGCCTCAGTTACTGCCTCATAAAGATGTTCCAAATTTCCCGCCCCGCCTGAGGCAGTAACAGGAATAGAAACCGCCTCTGCAACTGCTTTGGTCATCTCAATATCATATCCATCTTTAGTACCATCAGCATCTTTGCTGGTCAGGAGAATTTCTCCTGCTCCCAGTTTTTCAACTTGTTTTGCCCATTCAACTACATCTAATTCCGCAGGTGTTTCTCCTCCCATAATCAGCACTTCTAATCTTGGGGAAGTGCCTCCCCCAGAAGGATTTTTTCTTCCATCAATAGCTACAACAATTTTTTCTTTGCCAAATTTTTCGCTAGCGCCTTTTATTAAAGAGGGATTTTTAACAGCAACAGTATTAATGGAGATTTTATCTACACCAAGATCAAAAAGAGTCTGCATATCCTCTAAATTCCTGATTCCTCCCCCCACACAAAAAGGAACAGTAGTTACCTCTTTTACCTTTTTTACCCACGTTAAATTTGTAGCTCTTGATTCAATAGAGGCCGTTATATCTAAAAAGACCAATTCATCCGCACCTGCTTTACAATAAGCAGCAGCTGCCTCTACCGGATCGCGGGCATCTTTTATATTAATAAACTTTACGCCTTTAACCACTCGTCCGTCTTTAATGTCCAAACAGGGAATTATTTTTACTGGTTGCATAGTTACCTCACACTTTCTTTTTATTCTTTTAATCTCGATGGAATTGCCTCTTGCCATGTATCAGATAATGTTTCTAAAGAAGTATCTATTAATGTGTTCTCATCATATTTGACCAGAAGCTTTTCTCCACCGACATTACCCAAAATTTGATATAAAACAGAATGTTTTTTTAATATCTCCTCTAAGATACCAATATTATCTTTGTTTAATGAAATGACTATTCTAGAAGGTGCCTCACCAAACAAAATCTCATCTGTTCTTATACCTTTATTCTTCGAGCTATCCAGTTTTATCTGGGCGCCAAGCATTTTGTCTGAATTTGAAACGCATGATTCAGCCAGTGCAACTGCCAATCCTCCCTCAGAACAATCATGAGCGGAATTAATGATTCCGGATTCTATTGCCTCAAGACATGCTTCCTGGACAGCTTTTTCTTTTTTTATGTTTATCAAAGGATTGCCTTTCTTTTGGTTATGAATTAAATACAGATATTCACTGCCTGAGAGATCAGCTTTGTTTTCACCTAAAAGTATTATGAGGTCTCCCTTGTTCTTAAAATCCTGGGTAACATATTTATCAGCATCTTTGATTAATCCTACCATCCCGACTATTGGGGTCGGATCTACTGCTCCTTTAGGGTTTTCATTATAAAAGCTTACATTACCACTGACAACAGGTGTGTTTAAGACAGTACACGCTCTGGAAAGTCCTTCTATACACTTGGCAAATTGCCAGTAATTTTCGGGTTTCATTGGATTGCCGAAATTTAAGCCGTCGGTAATGGCTAAAGGCTGTCCTCCGGAACAGACTATATTTCTTGCCGCCTCTGCTACTGCCATCATTGCACCATTATAAGGATTAAGATAGCAATATCTGCCATTACAATCTACGCTTATCGCCAGCGCCTTTTTTGTCCCCATAACTTTAATAACAGCAGCATCCGAGCCTGCTCCAAATAGCACCTTATCTTTATTTATAAAAGTAAATTTTTTATAAGCTGATTCTTTGCTTGCAATAGTCGGCGAATCGAGTAATTCAAGTATCGCCTTATTAAAATCATCCGGCTCCTTCACTGAAGCGTAATCTATAGTTTGAGCATCTTTTAAATATACCGGCTCTTTTGTTTCTCTTTCGTAAAGTGGCGCTTTCTTGGTAAGGGCTTCGGCAGGAATTTCACAGACCACAACGCCTTTTTCTTTAACCCTCATCATCTTATCGTTTGTAACTTTACCGAGTTTTACGGCATTTATATTCCATCTCTTTAATATATCAAGGGCCTCTTTAACTTTTTCGCTCTTTAAAATAGCAAGCATCCTTTCCTGAGATTCGGATAATAGAATTTCATAAGGGGTCATACCCTTTTCTCTTTGAGGAACTAAAGATACATCTATTTCAATGCCTGTTCCGCTTCTTGAAGCTGTTTCACAGGAAGAGCAGGTAAGCCCGGCTGCACCCATATCCTGCATTCCGATGACAAGGCCTTTTTCTATCAACTCAAGGCAGGCACCTCTTAAACTCCCGCCAAGTTCCGGATCGCCTATAGCAACTGCACTCTTTTCCTCGGCAGACTCTTCGGTTATCTCTTTTGAGGCAAAGCTTGCTCCGCCTA
>DAOVJB010000102.1 GCA_030673425.1 Elusimicrobiota bacterium
AAGGGCTCCGGTAATACTTTTCAACCTCTTGCAAATAAGTTGGTAAATATCTACCAGGGAAGACGTGTCTGCTAGCTCAATCGCCATTTCATTCACGGCAGCTATCTCTTTTGTATGTCTTTGTAGCATCTCCTTAAACTTCTTGAATTCGGTGATGTCATTGATATCAGTCTTGACATTATAATTCAGCACTTTGGGGTCTTCCATTATCTATCACCTCTTTATTACATAAAACAAAAAAAGCGGATATAAACTTTTTTATCCATAAAAACGCCATTAACCTCTATTATATTATTTATTTAAGTGCTTAATAGTATACCATAATTATATTATTACAGATAATAAAAAAACCACCATATTTATATCTCGATTTCTTTCCCGGCACCGCCTTCTACAAATTTTTCCTGATAAAGGCTTTTTATCTTATCCTTATATTGAGTGCAATGGGTGGCACAGATTAAATCTAAATCCTTAACCAGATCAAATGCTCTGAATCCGTGTAACCCTCCGATCAAAGCAACTACTTTCCCGAACTCTTTTGCACTGTTTAGTATATTTTCAACACCCGGATGGGAACAGCCGGCAATAACAACTAAACCTCCGGCAGTTTTTACTACCATAGACTGTTCTATCTCACTAAGCTCACCTGTTGAGAAAACATTTTCATAAATTTTTACAGAGTCTTTAACTTTAATTACCTCCCTGGCGCTGGGTTCGGCTAAGGAAGAAAAGGAATAAGGAAGATATAATTTAACATTATCATTGAGTTTTAAGAAGTCTTTCAAGCCACCTGTATGATCCCAATGGTCATGGGAGATAAAAACAGAATCTATGCTTTTTGGGTCGATATTTAATTTCTCTATATTATGCAAAAGAATTGAGCCGCTCGCACCTGTATCAAAAAGAATACGCGGGGTACCCTCTATTTCTACCAGACAAGAAAATCCCCATTCCTCCCTTAATCCCGGTCTATGTACTGTATTATCAGAAATTATGGTAATTTTCATTTTTCCTCCAATCTCAAATAAATCCTTAAAAAATATCCACTCCTGTCTTCTTTAATATCCTGGAAAGTTTAGAAAGAGGCAGGCCGACGACATTATAAAAACAGCCTTCGATACGGTCTATAAAAACACTTCCCAACCCCTCTATATCGAAAGCGCCTGCCTTATCTAACGGAGAAACCTTTCTAAAATAATTTCTGATCTGTTTATCGTCCAAATGCTGCATGTAAACCTTCGTTTTATCATATGCGGTGAATTTTTTATTTTTATCTATATCAATAACCGCTATACCAGTATAAATCAACCGGGGTTTTCTGGAAAGTAATCTAAGCGTCTTAAAAGCGCTTTTGTTATCTCTGGGTTTACCTATTATCTTCCGGTTTACTAAAACAACTGTATCTGCCCCGATAACTATACCCGAACTAAATCTCCTGGCTACATCTTCGGCCTTCCTTAAGGCATTCGCAATAACCAAATCGCTGCATCTTGTTTTCAAAGACCTGTCTTCTTTTGCAGTTGAGGCAACCACCCGGAATTTAAGACCAATCTGCCTTAACAACTTCTGTCTGGCTTTTGATTTCGAGGCCAAAATTATTTTACGCATATACCGCACTCTCCCCTGCCAGATATCCGGTTGAAAATGCCTGCTGCAAATTATATCCTCCGCTCCAAGCGCAACCATCTATGATTTCCCCTGCAAAATAGAGGCCCGGCACAATTCTCGATTCCATGGTTCTGGGATTAATCTCTTTTGTCCAAACCCCGCCGTTTGTAACCATTGCTTCCTCAAGAGGCAGAGAGCCGCAAATGGTCAAAGGGAAGGCTTTTAACAGCTTTATTATTGCATATCGTTCTTTCCTGATAATCTGATTAATCTTCTTTTCGCCCGACAGATCTGCTATATCAAGAAATAGAGGAATCAATCCATGCGGCAATAAACTTCTCATTACATTTTTTAACTGAGCATTTTGTTTAAGCCTGAATTCCCTCAACAATCTCTTTTGGAGCTGTTCCGGGGTCAATCCGGGCTTGAGATCGACAAAAAGAAGAATATCCCCGTATTCATCAATAGCAGAAACAATCTTGCCGCTTAAATCAAGAACTAACGGACCGGAAACTCCAAAATGTGTAAAAATCATTTCTCCTACGGTAGATGTTATCTTTTTATTGCCGTACTTAAAAATGATGCGTATGTTTTTTAATGAAAGACCCTGTAACTGCTTCACCCATGATTCTCTGGTCTTCAGGGGAACCATAGCCGGTCTTAACGGGATTACAGTGTGTCCTAATCTTTTAGCAATATTATAACCGTCACCTGATGAGCCTGTTATTTTATAAGAAGCTCCGCCTGTAGCCAATATTACCTTTCTCGCATAAATTTTATCCTTGTTCCGTATATCCAGCCCAAAAGAGTCGCTCTTCTTCTTTATGCCCGCCAAACGCATATTATATAAAAGTTCTACTTTACTCTCCAATAAATATTCTTTTAATACCTCTATGACAGAAGAGGCCTTGTCGGTAACAGGAAAAACACGACCCTGCCTTTCTACCTTCAATTCAAGACCCCTTACTCCAAAAAAATCTATCAGATCGCGATTAGAAAACGCAGAAAATGCTGATCTCAGAAACTTACCATGTCTTCCGAAGACCTCTATAAATCTATCGATGGATGCAGCATTAGTAATGTTGCATCTGCCTTTACCGGTAAGCAGAATCTTTTTACCGATAGACTCATTTCTCTCGATTAAAACTACATTTTTTTTAAGCCTGCTGGCACGTATTGCAGCAATAACCCCGGCTGCACCTGCACCAACTACGGCAATATCATAAATATACAAAAAGATTAACCTCTATTCAGTATTTCCATTATGAGTTTTTGTGTCTAACATGATAATAACGCTGATATAGACGGCGAAAAATAGCTATTCCTATAATTAAACCAACCAATATAGAGGGAATAATTTTTCCTGCTCCTTCTGCCAATGCCAGTAGATAATCAAAGGTAAATGTCCAGGATATAGCACTGATAATCATCGCTGAAACTACTACACAAATCACAGTAATTATCCGCATGCCAATCAACATTCCGATAATTGCTCCTATCAACGAACCAGTAGAAAAGAAAGGGATCCAGACGAAAAATGCTATTCCTAAAGCACCCCATTTCTCTATTTTAGCCTGCTGTTTCTCGGCTTTCTTTTTAGCTGAACCAAAGGCTTTCCCAATAAGTTTCATTTCTATTAAATGTTCGTAAAAATAAACAATCAGAGGAAAAAGAATAAAAAGCCAGGTGAGATTAAAGACAACCGAAATTAAAATAACCAGAAATCTGGATAACCCTAACTCCAGTCCCAGGGAGATACTGGCTCCTCTTCCAGCCAACAGGTCAGCAAAAATCATCGGAAGCAAATATCCCTTTAATTCAGGAATATAGTTTTTAAATAGAATAAAAAAGATTGTTCCGGTTATAAGAAGACCACAGCCAATTAAAAAGATAAATCCTTCTATGCTTCTTAAAAAAGAGGTCTTGTTATTTTTCATTTTTGCCTGTTCTTTATCTATAAATATTGCCTTAAGCATTTTGTTTTCTTCTAATCCCTGGCAAGAACTTGGCTGTTTCTACCACGATTAGAACAGTGATGCTGGCTAAAAAGACAATCGACCAATCTTTAAGATTTAAAGGCACCACATCAAATATTTTCTGTAAGAACGGCACATAAAGTATTGGCAGTGTTGTGAAGACGGTAAGAAGAAAAGCCGCTATTAACCATCGATTGGTTAATAACCCTAATTTGAATAAAGAGATGGTAGCCGAGCGGCAGTTAAAAGCATTGAATGTCCTGATCATAATCAGGGTAACAAAAAACATTGTCATAGCATACTGTTTCCCTTGCCCGAGCGCCCAGATGAATACACCCAATACCACAGCACAAATCCAGAAACCCACTCCAAAAATATAAAATAAAGAATGCCTGTTAAATATATTTGCTTTTGGGTCACGGGGAGGTCGTTTCATTATATCCGGCTCTGGCGGCTCCAAGCCTAAGGAGATTGCCTTGGGACCATCCATAATCAGATTGATAAAGAGAATCTGCAAAGCAGTTAAGGGAAGAGGCCATCCTCCGAACATCGCTATGACATAGGCCAGGGTTGCTCCTATATTATCGGTAAGCAGATAGGTAAGAAACTTTCTGATGTTGGCAAATATCACCCTGCCTTCCTTTACAGCCCAAACAATAGAAACAAAGTTGTCGTCAGTCAATATCATATCTGATGCCTCTTTACTTACATCGGTTCCGGTTATACCCATTGCTATACCAATATCGGCTTTCTTTAATGCCGGAGCATCATTTACCCCGTCTCCGGTCATAGCCACTACTCTTACTTTTTTTATAAAAGCGTCTATTATGCGCAATTTATGGTTTGGTGAAACCCTGGCATATACTTCCACCTCTTCCACAATCCTTTCAAATTCTTCATCTGTCAAGGCATCTAACTCACTGCCACTTAAGGTGAGTCCTGAGTTTAGAATTCCTAATTCC
Source organism: Elusimicrobiota bacterium (assembly GCA_030673425.1). Classification (GTDB taxonomy): domain Bacteria; phylum CAYTYR01; class UBA6262; order DAOVJB01; family DAOVJB01; genus DAOVJB01. The sequence continues at coordinate 4,547 of DAOVJB010000102.1, forward strand.
TTTGCAATCGCTACTGCGGTCAGTTTATGATCTCCGGTAATCATAATCGGTTTTATACCAGCATTTCTACAAACGCCAATCGCCTCTTTTACTTCTTTTCTGGGGGGATCAATCATCCCTACCATCCCGACAAAAACCATATTGACTTCTGCATCTGGATAGGCACTGATCGAAGACTCTTTAGAATGCCAATTATCAGTGTCATACTTTAGTATCCGATAAGAGATCCCTAAAACACGCAAAGCACTATCCGCCATCTGATGAGCACAGTTTAAGATATTCTCCTTATCCTCGTAAGTAATTTCTATTTTTTTACCATCCCGATAGATGTAATTACAGGTATCAAGAATTACTTCTACTGCTCCTTTACTATAAGCAACAATACCGTTACGGATAGAGTGTATGGTAGTCATTCTTTTTCGTTCCGAAGAAAAAGGTGTCTCCTCTTCACGGGGTTGGAGGCTTTTTATTTCTTCTAAATTAATTCCGGCCTTAGCTGCCGCCACAAGCATTGCTCCTTCTGTGGGATTTCCTTTTATTGTCCAGCCTTCTGTCGTACTATGTAATTGACTATCATTACAGAGAGCGCCTATCGTTAACAGTTTCTTTAGATGCATCTAAAGAAACTGTTAACGATAGGCGCTCTCTGTAATGATAGTCAATTACATAGTACGACAGAAGGCTG
>DAOVJB010000070.1 GCA_030673425.1 Elusimicrobiota bacterium
AGCCACGGTCTTTTTTACCTTAAACAGATGACTTGCTTTATATACTTTTTTTAGCCCTTGGATTCTAATGGCTGCCATTAATCTTCCCCATTAAAATAACGTATGAATTAAATCTATAGTCTTACTAATTTTATATCGGTAATATCTTTATACTTCTTTATCTCAGCCAAAACTCCTTTTGGCACTTCATTATCTATATTAATTACTGTAAGAGCTTCACCAGCAACTGCTTTCTTGCGTCCTACGTGCATAGCAGCAATATTGATCCTGTTTTTACCCAAGACAGTCCCTATGTATCCGATGACCCCTGGCTTATCCAGATTAGAACAGATTAACATATATCCTTCAGGAACAGCATCAAGATAAAAATCTCCGATTCTTACAATCCTTGCATCATTTTTGCCAAAGAGTGTCCCTCCGATAAGTGTTTCTTCTTTATCAGTTTTTATCTTTACAATTGTTAAATTAGCGAAATCTTCTAATTGACTGCTCTTACTCTCTACTATTTTAATCCCTCTTTCTTTAGCAATAAAGGAAGCATTGATATAATTAACATCCTCTCCTAAAATAGGCTCTAGTAGACCTTTTATAAGAGCCGTAGATATAGGACTAACCGTATAGTCAGCAACTTCACCACTATATTCAATACTCAGTTCTGTTGTTCGTCCCTGACTGAACTGACCTGCCAGCTTGCCTAACTTTTCTGCTAAATCTAAATAGGGTTTTATCTCTTTTAACATCTCAGGGTCAACTGAAGGCATATTAATTGCATTACGGACCACTCTGCCATCTAAAGCATCAACTACTTGCTTGGCAATATCAACTGCTACATTAACCTGTGCCTCTTCGGTTGAAGCTCCGAGATGAGGAGTAACAATTACATTGGGTAAATCTAACAAAGGATTATCAAACGGCGGTTCTTTTTGGAATACATCCAACGCTGCACCCTTAACCTTACCGGATTTAATTGCTTCGGCTAAATCTTTATCATTAATGATTGCACCCCTGGCACAATTGATAATTCTTACCCCGTCTTTCATAATAGCAATAGTTTCTTTATTAATGAGATATTTTGTCTCCTCGTTCACTGGCATATGAAGAGTAATATAATCTGCTTCTTTAAATAAATCTTCTTTTTTCTGAACTAACCTGACGCCTAGTTTCTGAGCATATTCTAAAGTAACAAAAGGATCATAAGCTATCAGGTTCATTCCGAAACTCAACGCTCTTTTTGCTACCTCGGCTCCAATCCTCCCCAAGCCCAAAATACCCAGTGTTTTTCCCAAAACTTCACTCCCCATAAAATCTTTTCGCTTCCATTCTTTTGCTTTAAGCGAACTATTTGCCTGTGGAATATTGCGTGATAAAGCTAACATCATACTTACTGTATGTTCCGCGGCAGAAATAGTATTGCCCCCGGGGGTGTTCATTACAATAATACCTTTTTTTGTAGCCGCAGAAACATCAACATTATCAATCCCTACTCCTGCCCGACCAATAATTTTCAGATTCTTTGCAGCTTCTATAATATCTTTTGTAACCTTGGTTTGACTGCGTACAATCAAACCATCATATTCTCCTATGATCTTGGCCAATTCTTCAGGTGAAAGCTTAGTTTTAATATCCACATCAACTTTCGACTGCTTAAAAATCTCAATTCCTTTATCTGATATAGGATCACTGACGAGTATTTTCACAAAAGTCCTCCATTCAATCATTGTCTATTTGGAAAGCTCTTTCTCAACAGCAGCTACACCTTTTCCTAATTCAAGTTTGTACCCGAGTTTCGCAAGAACGATTTCTAACCCTGCAATAACACTAATTGTATCAAACATCTCCATATAACCTAAATGGGCAACACGGAAAATTTTACCCTTTAAGTCTTTCTGTCCTCCGGCTATTGCCATTCCATACTCTAATCGCAACATTTCCTTTAATTTCTCACCATCAATTCCTTCGGGAACCTTAACGGAAGTAACAGCATCACATGGAGCTTGAGCAAATATTTCTAAACCCAATGCTTTAACCCCAGCACGCGTAGCCCTGGCTAATTTCTGATGACGGGCAAAGACATTATCAACACCTTCTTTTTTAATCATCTCTAATGCTTTACGCAAGGCCATAAAAAGGCTAACCGCAGGTGTATATGGAGTCTGACCTTTCTTTATACTCGCTCTTCCCGTAAGGAAATTAAAATAAAACTTAGGTAATTTTGAATTTTCTACCAATTTCCATGCTTTCTCGCTAACACATATAGCAGCCAGCCCCGGAGGAATCATCAAACCTTTTTGTGAACCTGCAACAACTACATCTACCTTCCAGTCATCTGTTTTAAGTTCCTGGGCACCTAATCCGCTAATTGCATCAACAACGAGAACTGCTTTAGTCTTACTTACAATTTGTCCCAAAGATTTTATATCATTGACTACACCTGTTGAAGTCTCGGTAAGAGTAGTAAATACAGCCTTAATTTCAGGTTCTTCTTTAAGGGTTTTTTCAACCTTTTTTATATCTACAGCATTACCCCAGTCTTCTTTTATTTCAATCGGTTCTAAACCAAAAGCCTTGATTATCTTAAACCATCTCTCACCGAACACGCCTGTATTTATAACTAAAGCCTTATCCCCTGGTGAAAGTAAATTAGCCACGCAGGCTTCCATACCGCCTGTCCCGGAAGAGGTTAACATAATAATATCATTTTTTGTCTGGCATACATACTTCATTCCTTCAACTACTTCATTAAATAATGCTCCAAATTCCTTTGTACGATGATGAATAACAGGCAGAGACTCATCACGTGATACCTCCGGAGGAACAGGAGTTGGCCCCGGAGTCATTAAATAGTTTTTCATACAATCTTACCTCCTCATATAATTTTAAGGCTTTACACTTTATAATTTATTTATCACCAAACCAGTCTCTAGCTTAGGATAAAAATATGTTGATTTTTGTGGCATTAAACCACCGGCTAAAGCGATACTTTTCAGCTCATCTATTTTGGTAGGATTAAGAAAAAAAGCCACTTTACACTTTTCTTGGTCAACTAAATTGATAGCTTCTTCCTCGCTCTTAACATAGACAATATTACCGTGATAATCTCTCACCTTACCGTTAGATGATAAAATAGTATCTATTACTAAACGATGAAGGACTGTAATATTTAATTTATTATATTCATCAGGTTTTGTTTTGTCTATTACTTTCTTAAGATTTTTTGCATCTTTTAAGTTTAATATATGAAATTCTCCTCTTTTAGTATCCGGGTTATGATAATACATTCCGAAAATATATCTATTTGTATCCTTATATTTTTCCAGCTCACTTAACATTTCTTCTTTATTTTCAGACACTCTAATATCAAACGACTCTTCTATCTTGGGTATAATTCGCTGCAAATCTTCGTCTGAGAGCGTACGGATTAATCTATATGTAGGTAAGATAGTAATCCCTTCATTATCCAAATTAGCTAAATAAATCATCACATAATTATATGGCTCTGCACCTGTATATTTATCCGGTCGTTGCTTGCGCATGTGATTGCGAAAATTCAATGCCGCTTCATAACGATGATGACCATCTGCAATAAAGATTTGTTTGTTTTTTATATCTTCTGTTATTTTCCCTATTCTAGATTTCTCTTTTACCTGCCAGACTCTGTGTGCTATGTTAAATTCGTCTGTTACCTCAATAATTTTATTCTCAACTTTTTTTGCCGATGATAAAAGTTGCTTTGGTTCTTTCTGGTTGTCATAATAGAGACCAAATACAGGAGAAAAATTAGTCTCGCATGTTTCCATTAACTTAAAACGGTCTATCTTGGGTTTATCAAAAGTCCTCTCATGCGGAAATATTTCCTGTGCAGCAAAATCAGAAAGTTCTAAAAGAACAATAATCCCGGATCTAACCTTTTTTTCACCCTTATGCACGAACTCCTGTTCATATAAATAGATAGAGTCCTCAGAATCTCTAAGTAAAACTCTATCATTTTGCCACTCATTGAAGAAATCCCGTGCCCTTGTATATCTGTTATTATCATCACTATCCCCGGGTAAATCCTTGTTTAAGATAAGCCTGATGATATTATAAGGGCTTTTTTCATAATAACGCTGCTGAGCCTCATCAGAAATAACATCATAAGGAGGTGTGATAACTTTAGATAGATTTCCTACTTTATCTATATTATATCTGACACCCTTAAAAGGGAAAAGTTTAGCCATTACTTTACCAACACCTTTTGAATTACTTCTTTTATATCTTTAGCCAGAATAAAATCTAACTTATGTTGGATATCCTTGGGTATTTCTTCCATATCTTTACTATTTTCAAAAGGAAAAATAACCGTCTTGATTCCTTCCCTATAAGCAGCCAGAACTTTTTCTTTTAATCCACCTATAGGCAAAATATGACCGCGTAGGGTAATTTCTCCTGTCATAGCCACATCTTTTTTTATCGGTTTATTAGTCAGAGCTGAGACAATAGCAGTAGCCATTGCGATCCCGGCGGAAGGTCCATCCTTAGGTACCGCACCTTCCGGAACATGAATATGTATCTCTTTATCTTGATAAAAATTATCTTTTATACCTAACTTCTTAGTATTAGCCCTTACATAAGAAAGCGCTGCCTGAGCTGATTCCTGCATCACTTCTCCTAACTTTCCTGTTAAAGTAAGTTTACCTCTACCCTTCATCACTGAAGCTTCTATAGCTAACGTCTCACCACCTGTTTCGGTCCAGGCTAATCCTGTAGCTACACCTACTTCATTTTTCTCAATCCTGTTCCGGTGATATTTAGGCACTCCCAAATATTTACCGAGATTTTTAGGATTAATTACTATCTTTTGTTTTTGCTTATCCCCTACTATTTTTTTTGCCACTTTACGGCAGATATTAGCTAATTCCCTCTCTAAATTTCTAACACCGGCTTCTTGTGTATAATCCCTGATAACAACCTTAATGCCTTCTGTTGTGATTGCAAGTTCATTTTTTTTGAGGCCATTAGCCTCTTTCTGTTTCGGAATTAAAAATAACTCTGCGATTTTTATCTTTTCCTCCACTGTATATCCGGAAAAACGAATTACCTCCAGCCTGTCCTGTAAAGAAGGAATGATTGAATAAGTAGTGTTTGCAGTAGTAATAAACATAACATCAGAAAGATCAAATTCTACCTCTAAATAATGGTCTGAAAAAGTGCTATTTTGTTCTGGATCTAATACTTCCAACAGTGCCGCTGCAGGATCGCCTCTAAAATCCGCCCCGATTTTGTCTATCTCATCCAGTAGAAAAACAGGATTTTTAGATTTTGCTTTACGCAGAGACTGGATTATTCTTCCGGGCATGGAACCGATATATGTTCTTCGATGCCCCCGTACTTCTGCCTCATCCCTCATCCCGCCCAAGGATAACCTTACAAATTTCCTTCCCAAAGTTCTAGCTATAGACCTGCCCAGAGAAGTTTTACCAGTACCCGGAGGCCCAACAAAACAGAGAATCGGCCCCTTAAGCTTCCTGGTTAATTTACAGACCGCCAGATACTCTAAAACACGCTCTTTAGCTTTTTCTAATCCATAATGATCTCTATTTAATATTTTCTCTGCCCTTTTAAGTTCAAGATTATCTTTGGTCTTAACCGCCCATGGCAAACTAATTAACCAATCCAAATATGTACGGATAACAGTGGCTTCCGGTGAATACGGCATCATTTTCTCTAAACGAATAAGTTCTTTTTTTGCCGCTTCTATAGTTTCCTTAGTCATATGAGCAGCTTTAATCTTTTTCTTCAGTTCTTCTATTTCTTTCCCGTATTCATCTTTTTGTTTTAATTCTTTCTGAATGGCTTTCAATTGCTCAGTTAAATAGTATTCTTTCTGTGTTTTCTCTATCTGCTCTCTGACTCTACCCTGTATCTTTCTCTCTATAGCTAAAATCTCATTTTCTGAAGAAAGAATTACAGACAACTTCTCCAAACGCTTATAAGCACTAAAAGTAGCCAGTATCTCCTGTTTATCCTGTATTTTAACAGTCAAATGAGCACATATGACATCTACTAAACGATGGGGATCATTTATGTTATTAAGTGACATTACAGTTTCAAAAGAAATTTTCCTGTTTAATTTTACATACTCCTCAAATTGAGAAATTACGTTCCTCATCAGAGCTTCTAAATCCGGCGTAATATCTAAAATTTCCTTCATTGGTTTTATTTTTACTTCAAAATATTCTTGCGTCTTGAGATATTCCACTATCTTAACCCTGGCAATCCCCTCAACAAACAATTTTATAGTTCCATCTCCCACTTTTAATAACTGCAGGATTTCTACTACCGTTCCTACATCATAGATATCATCAATAGAAGGCTCCTCTATAACTGCATGTTTTTGACTTGCCAATAAAATAATACGGCCATGAGCCATGGCTTCATCCAGAGCCTTAATAGACTTTTGCCTCCCTACTGATAAAGGGACCACCATGTGGGGAAAAACTGTTATGTCCCTTACCGCTAACAGTGGAATCTTATCCGGTATCTCTAACTTTTTTTCTAATGCACTATCTTCTGTCACTGCTTTTAACCCTCCGCCTGAAAAATCTCCTTATTTATTTGTTGTAATCACTTCATCTACTATGCCGTATGCTTTTGCTTCTTCGCTAGACATATAGAAGTTTCTTTCAGTATCCTGTTTAATCTTGTCTAAAGATTGACCTGTATGTTTAGCCAGAATCATATTAAGCTTCTGTTTTGCATGTAATAACTCTTTTGTCTCAATATCTATATCACTAACAGCACCTGATATACCCCCTCCGCTA
>DAOVJB010000132.1 GCA_030673425.1 Elusimicrobiota bacterium
AATACAAAGTTTCCATATGCCATCTTTATCCGTGCCCAATCACCAGGCTTTAACGTATCAAGAGCTCTTGAGAATTCACTTTCTGTAATCTTTTTGGTAAATTCTATGTATCCTTTCTCAGTAGGGGCATTGGAGAAAGAAAAATGTTTTGTTCTATCCTGCCCGTCAATTTTTATCGCAATAAGAAAGAACTGTCCTGCCTTAAAATCTACGTTTTGTTCTATCTTAAACCTGAAACTTTTAACATTATGGGTCCTTTGTATTATATCTATTACTTCTGTTTCAAACTCTATCAACTACATTCTCCCTTATTTCTTTTTTTTCTTTGGTTTAGACACTTTCTTTTTAGCAGCATGCTTTTTCCCGCAAGACATTTGTATGCCCTTTTTTTACACCTTAAAATGCTTCTTTTTCACAACTGGATATAGCTTTGTCTACTTCTTTTTGGAGCACATCAGGTAACCCCATGATAGATGTATCCAGAAAACCCCTTACAATAGCTGCCTGTGCTTCCCCTTGACTTAAGCCTCTTGCCATAAGATATTCTATTTCATCCCTGGCTATTTTACCTACAGCTGCTTCATGAGACAAATCTACTTCTCTAATGGATGCCTCAAGTTCGGGTATAGCATGTATTATGCCTTTATCAGTTACTATAAGGCCTCTACATTCAAGATGGGCTTTTATATTTTTTGCTTCTCCTTTTAAATGACCTCTTGCAATGATATCCCCGCCGGCACTGACCGCCCTGGTTATAATCTCAGCCTTTGAACCCTCTGCTTTCAATATAACCCTTGATCCTATATCCATATATGAATCAGGATGAGCAAACAGTATTGAATTATATCTGGCTGTGGCACCTTGCCCCACAAGCTCAGCCTTAGGATACATCTGTAGAGTCTTAACAGGCTTAAGACATATATAATTGGATAAGAATGTCCCGCCTTCCTCAACCAGAGTAGCTGTTCTGGGCCTTACAGCAACATCCTCAGCCCAGTTGTGAATCATGGTAAATGTTAATCTTGCGCCTTTTTTAACATAAAACTCTGATATGCCTATGTGAAGACCTCTTTTCACATCACTTGCCGTAGCGCAACCCGTAATAACCTCAAGTTCCGAACCTTCTTCTGCAATTATTATATTATGAACATTCTGAATTATATTATTATCATTTATAAAAAGACAGGCCTGCAACGGGTAAGTTGCCTTTACTCCTGAAAGCGCTCTTAAAAAATACCCGTGATGCGGCTGGACCTGAGCTCGTTTAGTAAATTCATCAGCACTAAATGATACTACTTTCCAGAAATAATCATCCAACCATTTATATTTCTTCAGTGCCTCGGTAGTACTCATCACTTCAAGCCCTGGATAAAGACTCTTTGAATGCACAACGCTATGGTCCATTTGAATATAAGTCCCGGAGCGAGCTTTTTGCGATGGATCCACACCTGCAGCAAGCATATTCTTTTTCTGGTCAGCACTGAGTTCTTGAAGGTCTTCCAGATAGATATTACTTTTCGTTTTAGATTTATATGATGTAATATCTATTTTTCCAGACTGCGATGTTTTGCTTTTAACTTTTCTCCTTCGCATGTTACACACCATCCATAACCGTGTTTTTTTATTGTTTGGAGTATCTGTTTTGCGTCACCTATACAATGTACCCTGCCCCCAACTAAAATACAGCCTTTAGTTGGCTCTACATAATCAAATATGTAACCTGTATGTGTAATAATTAAAGCTGCATTATCCTTATTCTTATCAAGTATCCGGTTCATAACCTTTCCCACGAGCGCTATATTCTCTAAATCAACACCTGATTCCGGTTCATCAAAAAGACTGAGTTCTGGTGAACTGGCAAGCACCTGTAGTAATTCGGAACGTTTTATCTCGCCGCCGGAAAAATCCATGTTTACATCCCTATCAAGAAATTTCTTTAATGTAAGCTCCTCTGCCTCTTTATCAACATTAAAATCACCACCTTTTATTAGCTCCATTAATTGTCTGGTTTTAACCCCTCTTATGGTAGGTGGCCTCTGGAACATAATGCCTATACCCAGCCGGGCACGTTCATCTATAGACAGCTTATTTATATTTCTACCCTTAAATATAATATTGCCTTTCTTAATCCTATAATTAGAAAAACCCATAATAGCCATTAATAGAGATGTCTTACCCGATCCATTAGGCCCCAGAAGTGCAAGTCTTTCACCCTTTTTAATCTCAAGGTTTATATCACTTAAAACCTCTTTGTCTGACACACTTATACTTAAATCCTCTATTTTTAACATATAATTTTATCCATCCTTTTTATACATCATTATATCTAAATATTTATAATTTGTCACTATCTTTTTTACTTAGGTTGGCGTCTTGACAGTGCTTTCGAACCGATGTATACTTGTAATGAAAAGACAATCAACAATGATGTCAGGTTGTTAAGAACGCCTCCTATTAAAGAGTAAAACTCATTCAAGATGCCCAGATACTGAAATCCTTCTAACAACCTGGCATCTTTTTTTATACCCTCACAACTCAATCCTAACAAAAAAGCCTACACTTTGAATATCCGTAGGCTGTTATCTGAAGAACTTTTTAATTATTATCGTCTAGAGTCTTTCTTCTATATATTTAATAAGTTTATCTTTATCCCCTTCAATTATTTTGGTAAACTGCACACCTATACTATAGTTATTCTTGGCAACATTTCTCCTGGTCCAGACCACCTTGCCCTGAACCTTGATAGGCTCAGGATAAATAGGCAAAGGCACCTCTAAAACCAGGTAAGTTGATTTGAGTATATCTTTTGCTGAATAGAACATTAACCCGCCGCCGCCAACATTATCAGTCATCGCCGGCATAGCATATTCATTTAACTTCCTGTAACGGATAGATACATTTATCTTTGCCCTATTATATTTTCTTCTCTCAGAAGCACCAGCCATCTTTACAACTCCAACAGGTTCTTTAAGTCTTTTATAATCGTTAATAGCTACTTTATCATAAATATAAAAAATCTGTCAACAAAAATCTTATTACTAATATTATAACATCCATAACAATATAATAACAATAATAAAAAAGAGGGGGTAAAAATTACCCCCTCTTTTTTAAAGTTTACAAGACATTTATCTTATTTTTTCTTTTTCTTTTTCTTCCTTCCACCACGAGCCATTTTTACTCTGGAGATATCACCCTGCTTATCAATGAAATAAAGATACCCCGCCTGTCTCTTTATGCCACACTTCTGTACCTTCTCTGCCATTTGATTCACCTCCTTCCATTTTTAAGGCTTGATGAACAAACGCAAGAAATCATAATCTATCGTCAATTCTAATATACAATATTCTCTATAAATTTGTCAAGTAAAAAATTCAATTTTTTTCGTCTATAACATAGACGACAAAATTAACAATGCTTTTAATAGCATATTTCTTACTATTATTTCCTATTTTATCGACGATAAATAAGCCAAAACTAAAAACCTGCGGAGGTCTAATCATAGACAGCAAAATATGTTATACGATTTATGCCTTGGGCAAACGAATTATTACGGTAGTTCCTTTGTCTATAGCTTTTGATATAATTTCAATTTTTCCCTTATACATTTGGACTATCTCTTTACAAATTGAAAGTCCCAATCCAGAACCTTCTACTGCCGCATGCTTTTTATAAAATTTATCAAACACTCTATCTTTATCTTCCTGGGCAATTCCACAACCCGTGTCTTTTACTTCTATCTCAATCCATTTTCCCTTTAGTCTGCTTTTTATCGTAATACCTCCACGCTTTGTGAATTTTATGGCGTTATCTATGACATTACACATAAGAGTTTTTATATCTGTTTTATCTATCAAGATCTTATTGATTTCTTGAGAAATGTTTATATTCAGTTTGAGTTTCTTTTCTTTGACAATGTACTTTGTGTCTTTTACAATTTCATCTATTATAGGTTTTAATGAGACTCTGGTCTTTTTTTTATCTATCATTTTTTTCATATCAAGTGTAAAAATTTCTAACATATTATCCATATCTTTGCGGATCTTTCTCAGATTATTGGACGCTATACGTTCAGCTTTTTCAATTTGTTCCATATTCCTGTTTTTTATACCTTCCCTATAAATATTAAAAGCCATCTCTGT
>DAOVJB010000197.1 GCA_030673425.1 Elusimicrobiota bacterium
CATCTTTGAAATTAGATAACTATTATGCCCTGGCTCCTAATGATTTTTATAGAATAACGGCAGATGCTGACCAGAGATTGAGTAGTAGCATAAGATTAAATAGGTATATAACAATGACTCCTTTCGTTGGTTTTCAAGAGATATGGCAGAATCAAACAAGTAAGACAGATGAAAAAGATATAAACCGGCACATTTATAGGACAGGTATAAATTTTCGCAACACAATTAACAGATTCTTTTATGTTACATATGGTCATAGTTTCCAGGAGGAGATAGGTAAAACTCCAACTACTAATAATCTTTCAGGAGCGTTAAATTTTAATTTCCCCAGGGTTATTAAAAAAATTGATACTCAGGGTAAAACAACTGTTAAGAAAGTAAACTTTCTTAGACTTAATACTTCTACTACTTATGATATCCGCGAGAAAGGGATTACTTTTGATTATTGGAAACAGCGATTTTCCAACCTTACGACAAGATTGTTTCTTACGCCGCTTAATTGGCAAAAACTTAATTTAGACCATTATTATAACCTATATACCGAGAGAACGGAGAAATTACAGACCACACTGAAAATATCCAAATCAGACTGGAATGTGACTTTATCCGGTACTTATCTTGATTCTCAACGCAGCATATTGGATACCTCTAGCTCCCTTGATTTCTGGTTAACAAAGAAATGGAAAGTAAAGTTTACTAATAGGGCTTCTGTTTATTACAAAGCAGATGAGTTTAAGTATTCCAAGTGGTCTGAAAGGACATACACAATTTACAGAGACTTACATTGCTGGGAAGCACAGTTTCACTGGACTAAAAGACCGGCTGAAGAAGAGCTATGGTTTAAGATTAATATAAAAGCTTTACCCAAAAGTAAGATTAGTCTCTATCATAATGTTGAAGAGGAAGAATGGCGTTTGGGACACGGACAGTGATAAGGTAGGGTAAAGTTCTTGCCAGTGTTGGTTAATTATGATATAATATCTCTGTTTTTATGCCTGTGTAAGGAGGACTTATGAAGGCTTTAATCTTAAGTGGAGGGAAGGGTACACGCTTACGGCCTATTACCCATACGAGTGCGAAGCAGTTAGTACCTGTTGCTAATAAACCAATTCTTTTTTATGGTATTGAAGCCATTAAAGCGGCAGGTATAACAGATATAGGGATTGTAGTAGGAGAGACAAAAGAAGAGATTAAAGCGGCAGTAGGTGATGGGAGTAAATGGAAGGCCAAAATTACCTATATTGAACAGGAAGAACCGTTAGGTTTAGCCCATGCAGTGAAAATATCCCAGGACTTTATAGGTAAGGATTGTTTTGTTATGTTTTTAGGGGATAATCTTATTAAAGACGGTATAACATCTTTAGTAAAAGAGTTCCAGAAAAATAGTCCTAATGCCCAGATTCTCCTGGCCCATGTACCGCATCCGGAGCAGTTTGGTGTGGCTGAGTTGAAGAATGATAAGGTAGTAAAATTAGTGGAAAAGCCGAAAGAACCAAAGAGTGATTTAGCTCTGGTTGGTGTTTATATGTTTGATAAAAATATCTTTACTGCGGTTAATAATATTAAACCATCATGGCGCAATGAACTGGAGATCACAGATGCAATTCAGTATTTAATAGATCATGATTTCAATGTTCATCCTCATATTATTAATGGATGGTGGAAGGATACGGGTAAATTAGACGATATATTGGAAGCTAACAGGATAATATTAGAAACTATGCAGACAAAAGTGGAAGGAAAAATTGATAATAAGTCTAAACTGGAAGGCAAAGTTGTTATTGAAAAGGGAGCCGAAATTATAAATAGTGTTATTCGAGGACCGGTTATTATTGGTAAAGAGTCTAAAATAGTTAATTCTTATATCGGGCCTTTTACCTCTGTCTATTTTGGGGTTACTATTGAAAATAGCGAGATAGAACACAGTATTATTCTGGAAAACAGCAAAATAACCGATATAAAAAGAATCGAAGACAGTCTTGTAGGACAAAATGCTGAAATCTTGAAGTCAAAAAGTAAGCCATTGGCTTATAGAATAATGGTTGGAGACAGTTCAAGAGTAGAAGTATTATAAAAAAATAAAGTGAGGTATATCATGATTTCAGATGTAATATTAAAGGATTTAAAAGTTCTTAAAGATGATCGTGGTGCTCTTTTTGAGGTTTTACGTAAGGATTGTCCTGAATTTAAGGGATTTGGCCAAACTTACATTACCATTTGTAATCCGGGGTGGGTTAAAGGATGGCACTATCATTTGAAACAGCAGGATTACTTCTGTGTTGTAAAAGGGAAAGCAAGGGTGGTGCTTTATGATAGAAGAGAAGATTCTGATACAAAAGGGGAAATAGGTGTATTTGAGCTTTCTGCAGATAAACCTCAGACTCTTGTAATTCCCATTGGCGTTGTTCATGGTTTTGAATGTATGTCTAAAGATGAGGCTTGGATATTAAATGTTCCTAATCAATTATATGATTATTCCCAACCGGATGAGCATAGAATACCATTAAATTCAAAAGAGATCCCTTATGAACTCTGGTGGGATAAGAAGGGGCACTAAATAGTAACATAATAAGTATCGGAGGTATTTTTGTGAGATTGTTAATCACAGGAGG
>DAOVJB010000043.1 GCA_030673425.1 Elusimicrobiota bacterium
TATATTTTTCTGAATTGAACCATATCACATATGTTTTTCCCGGTTTCAGATTTACTGGTGCAACACATGTTTTTTTATCTTTTAAATATTTTACTTCACCACTAATATTGGGGAAGGATTCCTTCGATACTATCACCCATGACCACATCTCCGCTGTCATCATATCCTTGCTAAAAGTAACACTGATTTCTTTGATGGAAGGATCAACTGCCGTATCTCCTGCCTGCGGAAATGTTTTGACTACAACAGGTGGCATTGATTTAACAGTAATTTTATTTTCTGCATTAACAATTCCAACACCAATCGCCAACACTCCCACCAGTAGCATTATCATAAGTCGTCGCATAGGCACCTCCTTTTTTGGTTTATAATTTTATGCACATAACGGTAGAACTCACCCGCCAAAAAGCGCAGCTTTTTGGTCTGCTGTAGCGATTTGTTAGATGTTGAATCTCAAAATTTTTGAACTTAAAAATTTATAGTAATACCAAAACTATAAATAAAAGTTTCTAAATCTAATTCTTTTTTGATTGTGTAAATTTGATAAGAAGGCGTTATTTTCATCATCTTACGATTAAAATCTGGTTTTAAAAATATATATTTCATTTCAACATTTAACGCAATATGCGACATAACCTTAATATCAAAACCTCCCATAATATGCATTGCTATATCATTTTCTACTTCTTGATGTACAATAATATCTGGAACCAGAAGCCCAATTAGAAAACTATTTTCTGAACTAGGTACATAGTCAGTTATATAATAACCTATCCCTACGCCTAAAAAAGGATCAAACACATTAAAATTTTTATGAATTAAAAAACTTTCATTTATCCAAATGAGTGTAAAAGTACCTTCTGGAAGAATTTCTTTTTTTGAATCTGTTTTGTAACCACCTAATGAGGTTCTTAATTTAGAAAGATTATTTAAAGGATAATCTAAATATAAATTGATCCCGATTCCGCTTTCTATATTATCATTATCATTAGCAATAGAAATATTTCCACCAATTTCAATATTTTGAGATAAACTTAGAGATGGAAATAAAATAATTATCCATGTAATAATTATAATTAAAAATTTCATAATATTTTCCCTTTTCTGTATAACATATAATATACGAATGTCGTTTTTTCTGGAAAATAGCTTATAAATAATATTCTATGCCTTTATATTTTCCATGTCAATATCAAGTAGTTTTTGGTGGAGGTGAGGGGAATCCTTCTGTCACTGGCAGCGTTCGGGTCGACTTCGATTCCCTATTCAACATAATAAATGGAGGTGAGGGGAATCGAACCCCTGTCCTGAAATATTTCCACAAGAGTCGCTACATGCTTAGTCTATGTTTTGGTCTTAGCCTCTTGCACTTCCGTAGACAGAATTACAATCGGAGCGGCCTTGTAAGGATTCATCTCACTATCCAAGGCATTTGGCGAGACTATCCTGCTGTTCGATGCCTATTCCCATCACGCAGGAAAGACAGGATAGACATTACGCCTTAACAGGCGTAAGCGTACTGCGTATTTGCAGTTACAATTTACCAGGTATTTTGCGGCGACCTGATGATGCCGGCATGCTACTATTGCTTCTTTATCCCAGTCGAAACCTGTTCACCCCCATTATTTTTTGCTATTTATTATTTTCTGTCTTTCAGGGTTCGTTGCATATCCTTATTAATTGCTCTTTTTCGCAAAGTCTCCCTTTTATCATAAACCTTTTTCCCTTTAGCAAGAGCCATCGTTACTTTTGCTTTACCCCTTTTAAAATACATTTCCAAGGGAACAAACGTTAACCCTCTTTCCTTAATTCTACCAGATAGTTTCTTAATCTCACTTTTATGTAACAGTAGTTTTCTCGTCCTTGTAGGATTATACTCTTTTTGATGCGCCGGGTCATAAGCACTTATATGAACACTATAAAGAAATGCCTCTTCTTTTTCAATTCGTCCGTAACTATCTTTTAAGTTAGCCCGGCCGTTGCGCAAAGATTTGACCTCTGGACCGGTTAAGGAAATTCCTGCCTCATAACTTTCTATAATAAAATAGTCATGTCTTGCTTTACGATTCATGGTGATACTTTTTACATTCTCTTTCACTTTTACCTCTTGTTTTATTATACCATATTACCTTTTGCGAGTAAATAATAATATGGACTATAAAAACTTGACTTTTCTTATCAATTAAGTTAATATTTAGCTTAGTTTCAAACGCCGAAGTGGCGGAATTGGCAGACGCATACGGTTCAGAGCCGTATATCCGCAAGGGTGTGGGGGTTCAAATCCCCCCTTCGGCACCAGGTTATATTAACCCCGTTAGATGTTCACTATCTAATGGGGTAAACAACAATATAGCCGAGACCTAAAATCTCGGCTATTCTTCAAAGTAACCAAAAAATTATGCTTCTTCTGGAAAATTATTTATCCATCTTTCTACTATAGTTTTCTACTACTTTATCCAATACATACATAAAGAATTTACTTTCGTTACTTTTTTCTATCTCAAGAAGCTTGACCCCGGTATCAAAAGTTGCTGAAGCACCCGGCTTATTAGATTTAACAACTCTACACCAGACAACCTTACCTTCTAATTGAATAGGTTTCCAATAATGTGGAATAAAGACAGAAACTTTAAGAGCTGTTTTAGGTTTAAATTCTTTTTTCGAAGTAAAACATATACCCTGCACACTAATATTTTTAGTTAATGCGGGAATTTTTTTCTTCTGACCTTTAATTTCTACGCAATTAATTTTAACCTCCGCATCTAATCGTACGTATTTTCTTCTTTCCATTCCAGCTTTATCTGTCATCTATTACTCTCCTTAAAGAATATATAGTTAAATTTAAGCTTTTCAATAATATTATATATCTTTTTTAACGTATTTTGTCAATAAAAAAAATAATCCTCCGTTTGAAGGAATAATTAATATTGCTTTTCATTTTACGGTCTTTTTGCTTTTAATAACTCCAGGAATGTTTCAACTATTAGAGGATCAAACTGAGTTCCGCTATTTATTTCTAATTCTTTTAATGCCCTATTAATATCCAGCTTATTACGGTAAGGACGGTTTGAAGTCATAGCATCAAACGCATCAGCCACAGCTAATATACGAGCTATTAGAGGTATAGAATCCCCCCTTAATCCATCAGGGTAACCATTACCATCATATCTCTCGTGATGAGACCTTATAAGAGGCCATCCGTTTTCTAAAAATCTCAAAGGAGCCACAATCCTCACCCCTATAATCGGATGCAACTCTATCTGTGCCTTTTCAGCTATATTTAATATTTTGGGGGCCTTCAGAAGACTATCCGGAATGGCAATTTTACCTATATCATGCAATTTTCCGCAATTTCTGATAGCTTCCATTTGTATATCAGGAATCTTCATAGCTCTAGCAATATCTATAGAATATCTCGTTACTCTGGAGGAATGACCCTGCGTATAAGGGTCACGGGCCTCTACAGTCAGAACCAGTGTACTGATAGTATCAAGGTAATTTTTATTAACATTTTTATGTAACTGAGCATTTTTAATAGCAATGGCTGCCTGGGTAGCAAAAGTTGTCAGGACTAACTCATCATTTACAGCATATTTCCCACCAGAATCTTTGTAAACGATAAGTGTCCCTAACACTTCTCCGTCAAAAAGGACAGGTGCTCCTAAAATAGCATTCATACCTTCTTTTTTAATATATTTTGGATAACGTACTCTCGGGTCTTTACTAATGTCTCTAATCATGATGGGTTTTTTATGCTTGAGTACAAGTCCGGCAATTCCTTCTCCTAAACGAAGCGGAGTATTTTCAAGATACCTCTTACTCAAACCCACACTACCTACAGGCAACAAAAACTGTTTTTTATCATCAAGTAACCTTAGAGAGCTAGCCCGGGAACTCAGCAATTCACAGGACATTTTAGCAATCATAGAAAATACCTGTTTAAGGTTAACTGTTGAGGAAATTACCCGGCTTATTTCAAATATTGTTAATAATTCTTTATACAATATCTCAAGATTCTTGGTTTTTTGGCGAACTTTTCTTTCTAGCGAGGTATTTAGATTTTTAACTGTACTAGTGGCAATCTTTAGGGCTTTTGTTTTTTTCTGTAGTTCATTAACATTAGCCTTAAGTATTTTATTCAGTTCTAAAAGTTTTTCTTTGGTTTTTTCTTTCTCTTTCTCAATTTGTCTCTGTTTTGTGATATCCTGAACTAATTCTAAAACATTGGGTATTTTACCTTCACTATCTCTGATTGGAGCAGTAGTTAATAGATAACATCGTCTACGACCTTTTTTTGTATAACCCATCTGTGTACAAGACTCGATTTTACCTGTCTTAAATGATTTAACAGTAGGACAACCGGAACAAATTTTATTTCTATGCTGATATATTTTATAACAATGCCTTCCACGAATTTTTGCTGATGCTCCAAACCACCTTGTCTGAACTTTATTAACCCATACTATCCTCATATCTTTATCAATTAATGAAAGACCTGCCCCAATCCCATTAGCAATATCTAAATTCTTTATTGATTGTTTAATCTGTTGTCTTTTGCTTGGAATACGTACTTTGATCATTCCCAACGCACCTTTCATAATGAGAATTTAAAAATTTTAAGCCGGGTCTACCATTATCGGTAGCCCGGCTGTCTTGTGATGTTAAAGATTATACTACGGAGATATTGTCGCTCTAAGACCCGTAGCTTTGTGTCCCTTAATTTCTTAAGGTTTACCATTATCGAATGGTTTTTATTTTGGTATACTTAGTATACATCAGAACTAAATGGTTGTCAAGTTCTTTCTTTGCTTTTTATTGAAAATATACGAAATTATACACTTTTTGGATTCAAAAGAACCTTTAGGTCTTAGTCTTATAAGAATTAATTTATCGTGAGTTAACTATTACGGGATTTTATAATCTTTCTATAATCTGGCTTATATCAGCAAATACTCCAGGAGCTTCCTGGTTTCCATCTATTATATGTAAAATTCCATTTTTCTGATAATAGTCTATTACCGGGGAAATATTACTCCAGTATACTTTTATCCTGTTGTTTACTACCTGAACATTATCATCTTCCCTGCGAGAAAGCTTACCCTGACAAACATCACATATATCAGAAACCTGTGGTGGATTAAAATATATATTATACAGTGCCCCACATTTGGAACAGGTTCTACGGCCGGTTAACCTCTTAATTAATATTTCTTCATTTAACTTAATTTCTATAGCAAGAGATAACTCTAAATTCAATTCCTTAAGCATAATATCCAGTTTCTCTGCCTGGGCCAAATTTCTTGGAAAACCGTCTAGAATAAAACCTCTGGCACCATGGTTTCTGGTCATCTCTTCTTTTACTAAGTTAATAATTAAACTATCAGGTACTAATTCACCGGATTGCACATATGACTCTGCTTGTTTGCCTAAAGGCGTATTTTTACTTATCGCTTCACGTAGTAAATTGCCTGTAGAAATATGTGGAATATTATATTTTTTCTTAAGTGAATCCGCCTGTGTACCTTTCCCGGAACCAGGTAATCCTAACAATATCAATCTTAAATTAGCTTCTTGTTTCATTAGATTACAATTTCTTTCATATTATTAAATATTTTCTATCTCTTTTATAAGCGTTTTTACAAGATCTTTTTCTTTTACTTTCTTTATTATCTTCCCGTTCTTAAAAAGAATTCCTGCCTTCTTGCCTCCTGCTATTCCTATATCAGCATCCATGGCTTCTCCCGGCCCGTTAACCACACATCCCATAATCGCTATTTTAATCGGTTGTTGCATCTTGCCGTTCGGTTTTATGTAGTGAAAGAGTCTATTCTCTACTTTACGAGCTATATTTACAATATCAATCTCACAGCGACCACAAGTAGGACATGATATAACCTCAGGACCCCATTGACGCAAACCCAGGGTCTTTAATATCTGATATGCTACCCTAACCTCTTCAATTGGGTCATCAGTAAGTGATACTCTTATAGTATCCCCTATGCCTAAAGACAACAATGAACCTATACCAACCGAACTTTTTATAGCCCCAAAAAATTTCGTACCAGCCTCAGTAATCCCAAGATGTAAAGGATAAGCAGTCTTTTTAGCCATTAATTTATAAGCCTCAATAGTAGTAGGAACATCAGAAGCCTTAAGAGAAACAACAATATTATGAAAATCCATTTTCTCTACCAATTTTATATACCCTAAAGCAGAAGAAACCATCAATTGAGCTCTTTTAGAAGCATTATGTATCATACGTAAGGATTTCAATGAACCTGAATTTATACCTATTCTAACGGCTATCTTTGCCTTCTTGGCTGCCTGAATAATGTTTCTAACATGTTCTTCTTTTTCAATATTACCGGGATTTATTCTTATTTTATCTACACCCTGATTTATCGCTTCTATAGCTAATCGCCAGTCAAAATGGATATCGGCTACCAAAGGAATCTTTATCCTTCTTTTTATTTGTCCTAATTTTTGTGCCGCTTCCATATCAGGTACTGCACAACGAATAATTTCACATCCTTCTTTCTGTAATTTTCTAATCTGTGCGACTGTCGATTTTACATTTCTCGTGTCTGTTTTAGTCATAGACTGAACAGAAACAGGTGCATTCCCGCCAATATAAAGGTTACCAACTCTTATCTTGCGTGTTCTGTGTCTTTTCATTATTCTTTTCACTTTCTTTTCTTACTGTATACCAAATAACCTTAAGAAATCCTTATAAGTAGCAAAAAGCAGTATAGCCATTATTATACTCATACCTATTACCTGAGCAATATGTACTTTCTTTGCACCTAAAGGTTTTCCCTTTATACCTTCATAGGTAAAAAACATAATATGACCACCGTCTAATATAGGAATAGGTAAAAGATTGAATATTCCCAGATGTACACTTATTATTCCGATAAAATACAATAAGTTATGGAAACCCGTTTGGGCTACTTTCGCGATTAACTGTCCTACCCCAACAGGACCGGCTAACTCTGCTTTAACTTTTCCGACGATCATCAAGCCGATAAACTTCAAGATAAGTAAAGACCAGTCTATGGTTTGTTCCACTCCCTTAATCAGTGAACTAAATATATTCAAACGTTTCATCTCATACGGGGCTACTATTCCTATTAATCCTATCTTAGCCTGCTCATTGTATTCAGGAACGACATTAATAGATATTTCTTCTGTTTCGCGTAAAATCTCTATCTCGAGATTCTGATTAGCTTTATAATGAATAATCTTAGACATCTCTTCCCAGTTATTCACTATCTTATCATCTATAGAGACAATCTTATCCCCGGGTAATAAGCCTGCTTTCTCTGCCGGGCTACCTGCTGTTACTTCTCCTATACAGGCTTCATCCATATTAGCTACAGGTAATCCCCATATAGATAGTACAAGGCTAAACAGTAAAACAGCCAAAATAAAATTCATAACAGGACCTGAAAAAACAATAAAAATTTTCTTATACCATTTCTGAGAAAGAAACTCATCTGGCTTTCTTTCTCTATCTTCCTCCGGGTTTTCACCTGCCATTTTCAAATATCCACCTAAAGGAATAAGAGATAATAAATAACGTGTACCTCCTTTAGTAAATCCGATGAGCTCCGGTCCAAATCCCAATGAAAATTTCTCCACTGTGACTCCTGATTTTTTGGCAGCAATAAAATGACCAAGCTCATGAAAAAATACTACAATTCCAAAAGTAAAAAGTATCGCTAAAACCGTGACCATATTTCCTCCTTAGTTACAAAGCGGGCCCATTCATCCGCATCTAATATATCATTAAGAGAAGGTTTTTTTTTCACCTTGTGCTTTTTTACTACACTATGAATCAACCTGTGAATATCTAAAAATTTTATTCTTCTTTCTAAGAATGCATCCACTGCTATTTCATCAGCAGCATTTAAAACTGCCGGTAATGTCCCACCTATACGTCCTATTTCCTGGGCCAGTTTCAACAAAGGGAATCTATTGTAATCAGGTTTGGCAAAATTTAATCTCTTGATTTTATCCATATCCAAAACAGGCACTATGCGCGACTGCCTTTCTGGATATGTAAGCGCATACTGAATAGGCAGGCGCATATCAGGAACCCCTAATTGTGCCAGAACTGAACCATCAACAAACTCTACCATAGAATGAACGATACTCTCAGGGTGAATAAGAACTTCTATATCAGAAATATCCACCCCGAATAAATGATGAGCTTCGATTATTTCAAATCCCTTATTAAGAAGTGTAGCCGAATCAACAGTAATCTTTCTGCCCATCTTCCACGTAGGATGGGCAAGGGTTTGATCAAGACTAACCCTCTTTAATTTTTCCTTATTGAAACTATAAAACGGTCCTCCGGAAGCAGTCAGGATTAA